>DAINCG010000013.1:0-21855 GCA_036732525.1 Pseudomonadota bacterium
CGGAACCATATGCGCCGGCAGCCGTTCGGCAAGCCGGCGCGCCGCGCTCGCGGCGTCCGGACCGCCGACCTTGAAGGCGACGAGGCGCCGGTGGCCCTCCCCTTCATGGACGACGACGGCGGCCGCCTGAACGTCCGGCAGGCGGCGCAGCTCAGCTTCGATTTCGCCGGGTTCGATCCGATAGCCGTTCAGCTTGATCTGGTCGTCGACGCGGCCGAGGAAGTGGAAAACGCCGTCTGCGTCCATGCGGACGCGATCGCCCGTCCGGTACATGCGGGCGCCGGGGGCGGCGGCGAACGGGTCCGGCAGGAAGCGTTCCGCCGTCAGGCCCGGCCGGCGCCAGTAGCCCCAGGCGACCCCGGCCCCGCCGATGAAGAGTTCGCCCGCAATGCCGGGCGGCAGCATGTTGAGGTCTCCGTCCAGCACATATAGCGCCGTGTTGTCGATCGGCCGTCCGATCGGAACCGGCGCGTCCCGGGCGTCTGCCGCGCCGAAGCGGTGGACGCAGCAGCCGACGGTCGCCTCTGTCGGCCCATATTCGTTGAAGAGCGCGATCTCCGGCGCGGCGGCCCGCCATGCCGCGGCAGCCGCGCCCGCGAGCGCCTCGCCGCCGACGACGAAGGCGGCCGCGCCGGCCCGCTGGTCACTTATCGGCGCGAGGTCCGCCAGGAGGTCGAGATGCGCCGGCGTCAGTTTGACGAAGCCGTAGCCCGACCCCGACGACAGGCGCCCGGCAAGCCAGGAGGCGGCGTCCTCGGTGGGCGCGAGGTCGATCGGCCGGCCGGCGAGCAAGGGCGCCCAGAACGAAAGCACCGTCGCGTCGAACGCCGTCGATGTGACGACCGCGGTCCCGCCCGCCGCATCCGCCCCGTAGGCGGAAACCGCCCAGTCGAGATAGTTGAGCGCAGCCCGGTGCGAGACCATGACGCCTTTCGGCCGACCCGTCGAACCGGAGGTATAGATCATGTAGGCAAGGTCGTCCGCGCCCGCCGCCGGACGCCGCTGCGTCGCAGCGCCCGTGCGGATCAACCGCCGGGTCCGCCTCGAGACGGCGATCAGGGCCGTTCCTTCCGGCAGCAAGGCTTCAATGCGCGCAGCTTCCGCAGCATCGGCGATGACCGCCGCCGGCGCCGCGTCCGCCAGAATGTCTACAAGGCGGGCCGTCGGCAGGCCGGGCTCCAAAGGCACGTAGCCCGCGCCCGCCGACATCGCGGCGAGCATGGCCACCGGCAGTGCTAGACCGCGCGCCATGACGACCAGAACGCGCTCGCCCCGGCCGACGCCGTTCTCCCGGAGCAGACCTGCGGCCGCGCAGGCGTCCGCGCGAAGCTCGGAGAACGTGGCCGCGCCGTCTTCGGCCATGACTGCGACGGCCGACGACTCGCCGGCCGCCAGAACGCGCTCGTGAAGCGTATCGTCGCCCAGGGGACGATCGGCGCCGCACCCCAGTGTCGAAACCGCCGCCGTCGCATCCGCCCCAAGCAGTCCGGCGCCGACGAAGGGCGCGTCCGGCCGCTCGGCCAATCTGGCGAGCAGGCTGCGGTAGGTCGCTTCGAGTTCCGACAACTCGCGCGCCGGCACGATGTCCGTCGCGACATCGAACCCGGCGCGGATTTCACCGTCGACTCGGAGCATCGAGAGCATCAGATCGAACTTCGCCGTCCCCCGGTCGCAGTCGAGGGGCCGGACCCTGCAGTTCGGGAATGCCGGCAGCGGCACCGGCGCATCGTCGAAATTGAAAAAGGCCCGGACCGGCGGAAGACCATGCTTCGCGCCCGTGATCCGCCGCGCGACCAGATCGAACGGCGCGTCGCTGGTATCGACGGCGTCGACGGTCGCGGCCATCACCCGCCGCAACAGTTCGCCGCCGGTGAGGGCCGGATCGAGATCGACCCGCACGGGCGCGGTGTTCACGAAGCAGCCGACGACAGAGGCGAGTTCCGCCTCCTTGCGGAGCGCCACCGGGGTACCGAAGATAAAGCGTCGTTCGCCCGTCCGCCGCGCGATCAGGTCCGCGAAGGCCGCGGCAAGCACGGCATACATCGAAACGCCGCGCGCGCGCGCGACGGCTTCGAGCGGCCGGACATCGGCGGCCGGGATGGTGAACATCCGCATGGCGGCCTCGGCCCGGTTCGGCCGTTCCGGCCAACCCAGCGTCAGATCGAGCCCATCGAAGCGCCCCGCGACCTCCGCCGCATGCGCGTCGTAGCCGCCTTCGGCCGCGCGATCCCGCTGATAGCCCGCCCAATCGGCATATTGCAGGTCGAGCGACGGGAGGTCTGCTGCCGCGCCCTCGGCCTCCGCGCAATAGAACTGCGAGAGTTCCTCGAGCAGGATGCGGACGGACCAGCCGTCGACCGCGACATGATGCAGGACGAGCGAGAGCGCCTGCGCCCCCTCCGGCCCCAGGAACAAGGTCGCGCGGATCGGCGGCGAGCGGCCTAGGTCGAAGGGCCGCGCCCCTTCCGCGCGGCAGAACGCTTCGAACATTGCAGGAGAGACGTCGCGGCGCACATGCAGCAATCCGTCGATCTGATCGGCGATCGCCTGCTGCGGTCCGTCGCCCGCATCGGGGTAGATCGTGCGCAGGATTTCGTGCCGTCGTGTCAGCCGGTCGAACGCGCGACCGAGCGCCGCCGGATCGAGCGGCCCGTCGATCGCGAATGCGATCGGCACATTGTAGCGCGCCGCCTCCGGATCGAGCGCCGTCTCCGCGAGAATGCCCTCCTGGATGCTGGACAGCGGCAGGTCGGGCTCCAGGATAAACTGCCGCTCGGCGAGGACGCTGTCGGGGCTCATTCGCCGGCCTCGGGCAGCGCCGGGCGACCACGGCGGGCGCGGCGTTGGATCGTCGGCGCCGCCAGCGCCGCGTCCGTCGCCAGATCGTCGATCGCCGAAGCCATGTCGCGCAGGCCCGGTTTCTCGAAGATCTGGCGGAGAGGCAAATCGACCCCGAAGCGCATGCGGACGGCCGCCGCCAGCCGAACGCCGAGCAGAGAGTGGCCGCCGACCGCAAAGAAGGAATCCGAAAGGCGCACCGGGGCGCCGTCGAGCAGGTCGGACCAGAGCTCCCGCAGCGCTTCTTCGGTCGCCGTCCCGTCTTCCGCCGCGTCGGGCGCCGGCGTGGGGGCCAAGTCCGGCAGCGGCAGAGCCGCCGCGTCGATCTTGCCGTTCGCCGTGATCGGCAAGACCGGAACGGGCAGTATTCGGGCGGGAACCATCCAGGCCGGAAGCATTGTCCGGAGGGTCTCGCGCAGCGCGCGCTCGATCGCAGCGTCGATCGGGACGCCCGAAACCCAGGCATGAAGCGCCGCCGCCTCGCCGGCTGCCGTCGGGCGTACGCCGACATGGACGCCGTCGGCGTTTGGCAGGCAGGCGCGGAGCGCCCCCTCGATCTCGCCGGGCTCGATGCGGAAGCCGCGCAGTTTGATCTGCCGGTCGGCGCGGCCAAGGAATTCGATCGCGCCGTCCGGCCGGCGGCGCGCCAGATCGCCGGTCTGGTACATCAGCGCGCCCGGACGCTCGTTGAACGGGCCCGCGATGAACGCTTCGGCCGTCCGGCCGGGCTCGCCCGCATAGCCGAGCGCCAGGCCCTCGCCGCCGATGTACAGCGCGCCGACGACGCCGCGCGGCACCGGGTTCAGGTCCGCGTCCAGAACGTAGAGCGACGTCGCCCGGATCGGCCGGCCGATCGGCGGCGCATGGTCCGGCGCGGGGTCGGCGCCGATGTCATGCCAGCTTGCGAACGCCGTCGTCTCGGTCGGACCGTAGACGTGGACGAAGCGCGTCGCGGGCCAACCGGCGGCGGCAAGCGCCGCGACATCGGGCGCCGCCGCCTCGCCGCCGAACAGCACTTCGTCGACGCCGGCAAAGACATCGACGCCGGACCTGACGGCCCGGTCGAAGACCGCCGTCGTCAGGAACGCCGCCTCGACCCGGCCCGCCGCCAGGGCGTCTCGCAGGTTTTCCGGCGCGAAGGCGGCGCCCGGCGCGATCGCCACACTGGTTCCGCCGTTCAGCAGCGGCCCCCAGATTTCGTAGGTCGCCGCGTCGAACGCCGTCGTCGCAATCTGGCCGACCCGGCGCCCCGGCGCGAAGGCAGTATAGCCAGGGTCGACGACCAGCCGCAGCACCGCGCGGTCCGGCGCAATAACGCCCTTCGGGCGTCCGGTCGATCCGGAGGTGAAGATGACATAGGCGGCGTCGAGGCCGACGCGCTCAATCGGCGGCGGCGGCGTTCCGTCCGCCGCGATGATCCGGTCGAACGCCGCAGTCTCTGCGCCAAGCTGAGGAGCCGCGGCGCCCCGGTCCGTTACGATCAACGCCGGCCGCGCGATTTCGGTCATCTGGCGCAATCGCGCGACGGGCTGCTCGGGATCCAGGGGCGCATATGCGGCGCCGGCCTTCAGGACGCCGAGCATCGCGCTCGCCTGGTCGACGCCGCGTGTCATCATCAAGCCTACGATGTCGCCCCGCCCGACGCCCAGGCCGGCAAGGCCTGCAGCGATGCGATCGGTCAGGCGATCGAGTTCGGCATATCTGACGGCGCACCCTTCCGCATCCTCGACCGCGGGCCGTTGGGCGTGAGCCGTCGCCACCGTCCGGAAGCGGGAAACGATATCGCCGGCCGGGGCCGGGCGCGGCTCGGCAGCATCCGGGCCGCGGGTCTCGACAACGGCGCCCTCGGCGTCCAACAGCGGCGCCGCGCCGACCGCGATCTCCGGATGGTCGGCGACGGCGCGTAGCATGGCGAGCGCGCCATGGGCGAAACGTTCCGCGGTCTCCGGCAGGAAGAGGTCGTCCGCGTAATGCAGCACCAAGTCGAGACGATCGCCATTGTCGTCAAAGGCGAAGGTCAGGTCGTAACGGGCGCTGACCGCGTCGATGTTGACCGGCGTCGTCCGCGCGCCCGCCAGATCAAGGCCCATCCGGTCCGCCGGCTGGAGCACGAGCATCGCCCGGAAGAGCGGCGTTCGCCCGTCGCCGCGCGCCGGCGCCAACGCCTGCACCACGCGGTCTAACGGCAAGTCGCTGTCCGCGAACGCGGCGAGCGCGTCGCTTCTGGCGGCGGCGATGACGTCCTGCAAGCTGTCGTCGGCGGCCGCGCGCAGGCGCAGCGCGACGGCGTTGACCATGTAACCGACGAGGTCCTGCGTCTCCGGACGGTCGCGGCCCGATACCGGCGCGCCGAGCATCACCTCGTCCTGACCCGACAGACGGGCGAGATAGGCCCCGACGCCGGCCGCGAGCGTCATGAACAGCGTGGCGGCGCTCGCCCGCGCCCGGGCGCGCAACGCTTCGGCGAGGCCTGGCGGCATGGCGACCCGAAGCATGCGGCCGCGGAACCCGGCGGTTTCGTCGCGGCGGCGATCCTCCGGCAGATCGAGCCGTTCTGGCGCGCCCGCGAGGCGCTCGCGAACGCGCGCGAGCGCCGCATCCATGGCGACCGCGCGATCGTCGGCGCGCTGCCATGCAGCCCAGTCGTAGTAGCGAACCGCGGGCTCGGCGCGATCGTACGCCAAGCCTTCGAGCCGCGCCCGGTAGGCTTGGGAGAGATCTCGATAGACGACCGGGGCGGAGGCGCCGTCGGTCGCCGTGTGATGCATCACCAACGCCAGCGCGTGCCGGCCATCCAGCAGGCTGGCCGCCGCTGCGCGGATCGGCGCTTCGCGCGCGATGTCGAACGGCCGCAGCGCCTGACGCCGGAACCAGGCGTCGACGGCTTCCGCGTCGGCCGACGCCAGGCGGTCGACGCCGATCGCTATCGTCTGGGCATCGAGAACGCGGGCGACCGGCTCGCCGTTCTCTTCCGGCAGAATGGCGCGAAGCGCCTCATGTCGCGCGACGACATCGGACAAGGCGCCGGAAAGCGCCTCCAGGTCGAGCGGGCCGTCAATGATGAAGCCGTCCGGCACGTTGTAGGCCTGACTGCCTTCGACGCGCGACAGGAGCCAGAGCTGGCGTTGGCCGAAGGACGGCAGCGCCGCCGCGTCGTCGGCGCGACGACCGATCGGCGCGTGCGCGGCGGCGCCGCCCGAAGCAAGCTCCGCAAGGGCGCGCGGCGTCGGCCGTTCGAAAACGGCGTTCGCGGGGAGGTCTGCGTCGAGGGCCTGGCGGAGGCGGCCGACCGCCTGCACCGCCAGCAGCGAGTGGCCGCCGAGCGCGAAGAAGTTCTCCTCCGGGCCAACGTCGCTCCGACCCAGCACGCTGGCGAACACCGCGCACGCGATCTCCTCAGCCGCCGTCCGCGGACCGTCCAACGCGAGCGCGGCCGACGGCTGAGACGCAGCCTCCGGCGCCGGAAGCGCCGCAACGTCCAGCTTCCCGTTCGACGTCACCGGCAACGCATCCACAACCACCGTCGCCGACGGAACCATGTGCGACGGCAGGCGCGCCGACAGATGCGCCTCCAGATCCGGCGGAACCACCCCCGTCCCCGTCGTCACATACGCCACAAGACGCCGGTCCCCCGGACGGTCCTCCCGCACCGCGACCGCAGCCGTCCGCACCCCGGCATGCTCCAGCAGCGCCGTCTCGATCTCCCCCAACTCGATCCGGAAGCCCCGAAGCTTCACCTGACGGTCCCGGCGCCCCAGATACTCCAGCGAACCGTCCGATCTACGACGCGCAACGTCCCCCGTCCGATACATGCGCGCGCCCGGCCGGCCCCCGTGCGGGTCCGCCGTGAAGCTCTCCGCCGTCAGCCCCGGACGCCCCAGATAGCCCCGCGCCACCTGAACCCCGCCGATCCAGAGATCCCCCGCGACGCCCGCCGGAACCGGCTCCAGCGCATCGTCCAGCACGTAGAGCGACGTGTTCGCGATCGCATGACCGATCGGCACCGGCTCATGCTCCGCCGGTCCGCACGCATGCCAGCTCACGTCGATCGCCGCTTCCGTCGGTCCGTAGAGATTGTCCAATCGCGCCCCGGCCGGCGCATGCATGGCGAACCGGTTCGCCAACGCCGCCGGCAGCGCCTCCCCGCTGCTGATCACATGCCGGAGCGACCCGCACGAACCCAGCGCGTCCGCCGCAGGCCCATGCCCCAGGAACGCCTGCAGCATCGACGGCACGAAGTGGCAGACCGCGATCGCCTCGTCCCGCAGCAGCCCCGCCAGCGCGTCCGGGTCCCGGTGCGCCCCCGGCGGCGCGACGACAAGCGTCCCGCCGACCGTCAGCGGCCAGAAGAACTCCCAGACCGACACGTCGAAGCCGAACGGCGTCTTCTGCAGCACCCGTTCGCCCGGCCGCAGCCCGAACGCCTCCTGCATCCACGCGATCCGGTTCGCAAGGCCGCCATGACCGTTCATCACCCCCTTCGGCCGGCCCGTCGAGCCCGACGTGTAGATCACATAGGCCAGGCTCTCCGGACCCACATCGACCAACGGCGCTTCGGTCCCGCGCCGGCCCGTGCGCGCCGGGCCGTCCACCACGAGCGTCCGGCCCGCATGCGCCGGCAACCGCTCCAGCAGCGACTGGCGCGTCGCCACCGCCGCAACGCCCGCGTCCGACAGCATGTACGCCAGCCGATCCCGCGGCAGGTCCGGATCCAGCGGCACGTAGGCCCCGCCCGCCTTCATCACCGCCAACAGCGTCGCAACAAGCTCGACCGACCGCTCCAGCAGCACGCCGACCCGCGCCTCCGGACCGACGCCCGCGCGCATCAGCCGACGCGCCAGCGCGTTCGCCTGCGCGTCCAACTCACCATAGCTCACCGTCCGGCCGTCGAACCTGAGCGCCGGCGCTTCCGGATGCGCCGCCGCACAGGCCTCGAACTGCCGGTGGACCGGCCGAAACGCGCCATAGTCCCGCGTCGTCGCATTGACCCCCGACAACAGCCACGACCGCTCCAACCCATCCGTCAACGGCGCCGTACCGACCGAACCCGCCATACCCGACGCCAGCCAAGCCAGAACTCGCTCGTACCGCACAGCGAACATCGAAGCGCGGTCCGCGTCGAAGGCCGCGGCGGACAGATCGAGGTCGATCTCGATCCGGTCTTCGTCGCCGTAATCGCGCACGAAAAGCTCGACCGGCGTCCGGGCGACGCCATTCAGCAGCACCCGTGGCGGCGCGGCGCGCGCGGTTCCGAAGTCGATCGCGCCATAGTCGACGCGCTCATAGGAAACGTTCAGGTCGAACAGCTGCACGACCCGCCGGTTCGCCTGGCTGAGCCGCCGGGCCGTTTCGCTCAACGGATGGCGGGAATGGCGCATGGCGCCCCGCATCGCGCGGTCGAGTTCCCGCAGCAGGTTTTCGACCGGCGCGTCCGGGTCGATGGCGAGGCGGGGCGCGACCGCCCGGGAGAAGAGCCCGAAGGTCGCCTTCTCGCGCGCAGTCGGGCGGCCCAGGACCGGCATGCCGAACGCGACGTCCGCGGCGCCGGAATGGCGGTGGAACAGGATCAGGGCGGCAGCGATGAAGAGCCGGCTCAGAGGCGCGCCGAGCCGCTCCGCATTTTCGCGGAGACCAGCCAGCATTTTGCCGTCGATGACCGTGCGCCGCGTGTACGTCGCGGCCGCCGCCGCGCCGTCGAGCACGCCGCCGGACGCATCGACCAGCCGCTCCGGCAGCGTGCGGTAAAGGTCGTCCCAATAGGCGCGGTCCCGCTCAAGGCGCGCTGCATCGTCGGCCTGGCTTGCGGCGTCGGCGAATGCCGGCGCGGCGGGCAGGTCCGGCGCGGCGCCGGCGGCGAGCGCGCGATAGATCGCGGCCACGTCCCGCACGAGCAGCCCGTTCGCCCAGGCGTCCATGTTGATGTGGTGGTAGCGCATCACCCAGAGGCGCCGGTCGGGCGCGACGCGGATCAGGTCGAAGCGAAAGGTCGGGTCGCCCGCCAGCGGTATCGCCTCGCGGCCAAGCGAATCCGCGAGCGCGGCCGCCGCGGCGGCCGGATCCGGCGCAGCCGCGACGTCATGCATGCTGAGAAAGCGCTCCGGCATTGTGGCCGCGACCTGGACCGGTTCCGCCCCTTCGTCGCGCGCCAGAGGCGTCATGCGCAGCGCGTCATGCCGGTCCCAGGCAATACGGAGCGCGCGCTCCAGACGTTCCGGATCGAACGCGCCCCGAATGTCGAGGCAGGCGCCGACCGTGTGGACGGCGGTTCCCGGGAACAGCGCATGCTCCCGCCAGATCTCGCGCTGCGCGACCGTAAGCGGCGTCGCCAGTCCGGCAATTTCGGTCGCTTCCTGCGGCCGTGCATCCATTGTCCGCGGCCCTATTTCAGCGGTCGAATGCAGGCCGGACGGTTGGCGCCGCGCCGGTCAGGGAAATGGCGAAGCGCCATCAAGTCGGCGTGCCGCGACGATGCAAGTTCTTGCCGGAATCGCTCGCTGAATCGGCATTGCATCGGGGCCCCCACCACGTTTATGCCAACGATTATTGAGTATTGCACAAGCCGGCGGCAGATTGAAATTCCGAGCGTCGGCTTTCTTGCGAATTGCCGTTTCCCGGCGACGCAGGCATGCTTTACGCCAATTCCGACGCATGCCGTCACGCCGTTCAACCGGAGCAGGAAGCCCGAGATGTTCGATCGACCCAACGAATCGGCCGCCGCCTCGCACGTCGTTCTGATCAACGACGAGGAGCAATATTCGCTCTGGCCCGCGACGAAGGACGTCCCCGCGGGCTGGCGGAACGTCTTCGCCGGCGACCGCGACGCCTGCCTCGAATACGTGGAGACCCACTGGACCGACATGCGGCCGAAAAGCGTTCGGGACGCGGCCGGCTGAAGGACGCGCCGGGAATGCTCGATGCCGCAAATCGCGACGCCTGGCTGCCGGAGGCGCGCGCGTCCGGAACGGGGGCGCCGCTCGTCTGTTTTCCACCGGCCGGCGCCGGCGCCGGCTTCTTCCGGGAATGGTCGGCGCGGCTGCCCGGCTGGCATGTTGCGCCCGCCCAGCCGCCCGGCCGGGAGGAGCGCTTCGGCGAACCGGCGGTCGAAGATGCGCTGGCGCTCGCAGCGGGCGCCGCGGCCGCGATTCGAACCCGTGGCTGGCCCGAGGTCACGCTGCTTGGCTACAGCTTCGGCGCGCTCCTGGCGTTCGAGACGGCGAGAGCGCTGGAGGACGCCGGCGCCTGCCGGGTCCGGCGCCTGATCGTCTGCGCGCGCGCGGCGCCCCAGACGGCCGCCAAGGCGACGGTCGCCGACTGGCCCGACGCGGATCTCATCGCCTATGTCGAGAGCCTCGGCGGCCTGCCGCCGGAGATCGCGGCCGCGCCGGAGTTCCTGGCGCTACTGTTGCCGACGCTCCGCGCCGACTTTCGCGCGAACGACCTCTATGCCGCGCCGGCCGATCGACGCATCGCAGCGCCGATCGCCATCGTCGCGGGCGACGACGACCCGGCGACGGCGGACGGCAAGGCCGAAATCTGGCGCGACCGCACGACCGGACGGAGCCGGGCGTTCCGCGCGCCGGGCGGTCATTTCTTCGTGCTGGAGGACCCTGCGGCGGCGTTCGATGCTATCGTGCAGGCGTCGGCGGATTGGGAGGACGCGTCTTGACGAGGCAACGGCCACGCCGCGGGCGCGTCATCGGATGGACGGCGGCCCTCGCGATGACGCTCGCCGCCCCGCTTGCGCCGGCGCATGCCCAGTTCGCGTCGGCGCCGGGCGGAGAGCCGCCGATTTGCGCCGGCGCGCCGGCCGACGCCCCCGCGAACGACGCGATGGGCCCGAACGTCATGCACAAGCCCATCGCAGCCGAGACCTCGGGGCACCGGGTCGTTCTCAATCCCGACGGCACGTGGCGGCTGCCCAAGCCATCCGGCACTTGGGAAATGGACGCGATTACGGAAACCGGTCATTCGATCGTTCTGGTCGAAACGCTGAGGCCCGAGGGCTGCGTCGAACGGACGTGGAAAGTGGCGCCGGCGGGCGGCGGCGTCATCCAGATCGTCGTGTCCCGCACGATCACGACGGCGCAAAGCCTGCACAGCCAGGACGACAATTGCATCCCGGTCATCGCGGCGCGGAACCTGAACGCCCATGGCCTGCAGTCCGTCATCGCGGAAATCGAGTTCGTCGCGACAGACGGCGAACGCGCGACGACCAGCCTGCTGTTCGGACCGCTCGACCATGGCGAAGAGCGCGAACGGACGAGTTCGCCGCTGTTCCTCGCAGGCTGCAAGGGCGTTACCGGGTCGGTGCGGGCCGTCGAATGCCGCCTCGACAATGGCGCGCGGTGCGAAAGCATCGTCCGGGCGTCGGACCGCGGCATCATTCCGTTGACGATGGAAGCGCCAGAAATCGAACACGTTAAGACCGGGGCAAAGGAAGACCGCTAAGAACGTCTCGAATTCCAACTGATCGTTCGCGGGGGCAAACGATGCAGCATTTCCGGCGGGCCAGGCATGGCCTTTGGACGCTCGTCCTGTCGGCGGCTTTGGCCGCCGTCCTCGGCGGGCGCGCCGCGGCGCAGGACGCGCCCTTGCCGACGCCGGACGGCTTCGAGCCGTTCTCCGGCCTTGAGTATGGCGGTTTCGACTTCTTCTTCAGGCTCCAGGCGGGCATGGAAGCCACCGACAACATCCGCCAGGATCCGTCGATGCATTCGGACCTGAAGGCTATCGTCAACGCGACGGCCGTCGCCCGATCCAACTGGAAGAAGCACGCGCTCGCCTTCACCGCCGGGCATTCCCGACAGGACGCCGTCGAGACGGCGAACCAGAAGAGCGAAGCGACCTCCGCCACGGTAAGCGGCCGCCTCGATCTCACGGAAGAACTGAGCTTCAGGGCCGGCCTGCTGCACGTCGAGAACATCGTCGGCCGGAACGACCCGCTGGAGTTCAGCGGCAATCTGAACGGCGTCACCGTGACCGACACCGTCGAGGCCGGCCTTGCCTGGGACGGCAAGGATTATTTCGCACACCTGGAAGGCCGCTATTCCGACGTCGATAACACGACCGACGTCGCCGTCACCGTGCTCTCGCGCATCCAGCAGCAGGACCGGGAGGAAGTCGCCGGGACGCTGCAGGTCGGCCGCAACTTCCCTTGGGGCAAGGTCTACGTGCTCGGCGGCGCGCAGCATTACGACTATTCCGGCTCCGCCGTGATCCTGCCGGAGGACCGCGATTCGGTCGGCGTCCGGGGCGGCGTCGGCCTCGAGTTCAAACATGGCGACCTTCAAGGCACCTTCCGCCTGATCGGCTTCAGTCAGGAGTTCGACGCGCCGACCATCGGCGCCGCGACCGACGTCGTCGGCACGGCGCAACTCGTCTGGCAGGCGACGGACGATCTCGCCTTCGCGGCCCGCGCCGAACGCAGCTTCGACGAAATCAACATCCAGACGTCGGCCGGCCTCTTCACCGATCTCGCCGCGGTCGGCCTGCTCTATCGTCTACTTCAAGATCGGCCCCGCCTATCGCTTCTACGAGATCGAAGGCACGACCGTGGAGGCGGAAACGCTTGCGCTCGACGGCGCGCTCGCCTGGCAGGTGCATGACCGGGTCGAACTGCTGCTGAACGGCACGGTCTATACCCAGACGGTCAACGACCCGCTGATCTCGAACCTCGAATATGACGAGGCGGCGCTTACGCTCTCCGTCGTCGTGACGTTTTGATGCGCCGCCCGGCCGTCATCGCCTGCGGGTTCGGGTGTCTGCTCGTCCTCGCCGCGAATGCGGCCGCCGGCCAGGAGCGCTTCGTCTTTATGGGCGACAGCCTGGTCGACAACCAGAACAGCTTCATCTTCACCGACCGGCTGAACGCGGCGGGCGTCGCCCTATCCGTGACGCCGCTGTCGCCGCCTTATTTCGAAGGGCGCTTTTCCAATGGTCTGAACTGGACCGACCTGACAGCGCCCAACCAAGTTTTCTACGGCGACCTCTACCTGAACAGCCCGGACTGCCTGACCGACAACGCGACGATCGCCGGATCGGGCATCTGCGGCCAGACGCCGGATCCGGGCCCGCAGCCGGACGCGAGCCTGGGTTTCGCCTTCGGCGGTTCGGAGAGCGGGAATGACGGGGTGCTCGATCCCGGCGCGCCGGGCTTCCTGAATGTTCTGCAGGATCTGGAGGACTATGTGGCGGCCGGCCGCGTCGCCGATCCGGCCGGCGCCGTCTTCGCCGTCTGGACCGGCGGCAACGACTATTCCGCGTTCGCCGTCGACAGCGGCGGCCTGACGACCGCGGAAGCGGTCGATGCGACGCTCGACAATATCGAAGACGGGCTCGGCCGCATCGCCGCGCTCGGCGCAAGCCGGGCCGTGGTTCTCAATATTTTCGACCTGAGCCGCGTACCGACGTTCGTGGACGAATTGGGCGCCGCCGGAGCGGCGATCGCGGAAGACGCCGCGAACCTGCATAACACGCTGCTTCCGGCAAGGCTGGCGAACGTCCGGGCGGCGACCGGCCTCGACACGGTTCTGGTCGACGCGGCCGGTCTTTACGACGACATCTTCGCCGATCCGGCGCGCTATGGCTTCGTCAACGTGACCGAGGGCTGCATCTCCGATGACGGCGTCGGCACGCCGACGGGCGCCTGCCCGACCGCCGCCGAGGAGGCGACGACGCTCTACTGGGACGGCACGCACCCGACGGCGACAGCGCACGCCCATATCGCCGACCTCTTCCAGGCGACGCTCGCGACGGTCGACCGCGACGCCGGCCGGATCGCCGCGCTGGCGGATTCCGGACTGACCCGCGCCGAAGCGACGCTCGGCAAGGTCCGGAGCCAGATCGACCAGTGGCGGGCCGATACCGCCGACGCGCCGGCGGTCCGCGCAGCGCAGCCGGCGCGCCGCCAGGGCGGTCCCGACGTCTTCGTCGTCGCGGCGGGGGACTATGGCGCGCGCGAGGCGCGGGATGGCTTCGCGGGATACGACTACGCCGCGCATGGCGGCCTGGTCGGCCTGAACTATCATTTCGACGCAGGCGGACGGTCGGCGATCGCCGGCGCGCACGTCGGCGCGCAGGACCTCGACGCAGATGTGAACGGCGGCGGCGCCTTCGACGTGTCGGCCTACTCCATCGGTCTTCACGGCGGCGTCCGTTCCGGCGCATTCACGCTGAGCGCGGCCTCGACGGCCCTATGGCTCGACTATGACAAGATCGAGCGGCCGACCGGCTTCGCGCCGCGACCGACGGCAAACGGCGAAACGGATGGTTGGGCTTTCGCCGGCGAGATCGAAGGCCGCTTCGAGTTCACGCCCGACATGGGCGGGCAGGACGTCTGGCTGGCGCCCCTCGCCCGCCTCTCCGCAGCGCGGGCGGATGTCGACAGTTTCATGGAAAGCGACGCCGCGTTCCTCAACCTTTCCGTCGCCGACAGCGATCTGACGCGCGTCCGTGGCGCCCTCGGTTTCGATGCCTGGACACGGTTCGACCTCGAGTCCGGCGCCGTCACGCCATTCGCTTCGATTGCGTGGGAGCGCGATCTGGACGAACTCGATTGGCGCGTCGACGCCGCGTTGCCGTCGGGCCAGGCGGTCCGCGGCCACTATGACGGCGGCGCGCAGGATCGCGTGGCGCTCGATCTGGGCGTCGCCGTGGACATGGCGCCGGGGGTCCGCCTGGAGGCGGCGGTCGCCGCAGCGTTCGGCGGAACCGGCGGCCATTTTATTGCGCCGCGTCTCGGATTGCGGGCCGCATTCTAGGGGAAGAATTGAAATACCGGCATGGGCACGCAACCCAGGACAAGTCGTTTGACATTGAGTCTTGGGAATTTCTCATGCATGCTGTCGTTGTTCGACATGTATGTCGCAACCTATCGGAGTTGGGGGCTATGGACGAGACTATCGAAGCGCGCCGGCAGGAGGCGTCCCGCATCATCAAGACCTACATGGGCTGGTCCGCCGGCGCCGCGATCGTGCCGATCCCTTGGTTCGATCTGGCCGCGGTGACCGCGCTTCAGGTCAAGATGGTCGCCGATCTCTCCGAGGTGTACGACATCGCCTTTTCCAAGAGCGTCGTGAAGTCCATCATCGGCGGACTCGTCGGCAGCGTGCTGCCCGCGACCCTCGCCCGCGGCGCCTCCAGCCTCATCAAGGCCATCCCTGGCGTCGGCTCGTTCCTTGGCGTGTTGACGGCGCCGGCGTTCTCGACGGCGTCGACCTACGCGGTCGGCCGCGTGTTCATGCAGCATTTCGAAGCGGGCGGGAACATTCTGAACTTCGATCCGGACGCAATGCGCGCGCACTTCAAGGAAGAGTTCGAGTCCGCCGCGTCCAACTCGAAGAGCGGCGGCGCCAAGACGGAAGCCAAGTCGGCCGCATGACCCGACAGACCCGCCGGCCCGCCGCAGCACCGACCGCGACGGGCCGCGCGGCGCGACAAGCCATTTGGCGGGCGATATGAGCGGAATTGCGATCGGCCTCTATTTCGGGCTGTGCCTTCTTCTGGGCATTGCCGCCCGGCGCACGCGCATCGGCGCGGCCGGCGTGTTCCTGCTGGCCGTGATCTTCACGCCCCTGGTGGTCGGGATCGTGCTCGCAATTCTTCGCCCGATGCCGCAGGACGCCGACTCCAACGGCAGCGCCTGAGACCCAGGGAAGGGCGTAGACGATGGCCGACGGCTTCGCCGCGCGCTTCCTTTTCACGCAAAGCAGCCTGACCCGCTTCCTCCTGGCGGAGGCGACCCTGTCGCCGCGCCGGGCCTTGCTGGCGGCGGCGGTCGCCGGCCTCAGCAACGCGCTGATCCTCGCCCTCATCAATGCGTCGGCCGAACACGCCGAACAGTCGGAATCGCGGCCGCTGCTGGTCGTCGGCTTCGGCGCCGCCATGTTGATCTACGTCTTCGCCCAGCGCTGGATCCTCGTGCAGGCGGCCGAGCAGGTCGAGGCGATCATCCACAACGTCCGGATGCGCATCGTCGCGCGGCTGCGCGCCTGCGAACTGCTCGATGTGGAAACCCTGGGCCGCGGGGTCATCTACAGCGGCGTCGCCCGCCATACGCAGACGCTGTCCCAATCGGCCTCGACCATCACCATCGCCGTGCAGATGGCGGTGCTGATCGTCTTCACCACGGCCTACATCGCCTACCTGTCGCTGACCTCCTTCATCGTGCTCGTCGTCTTCATGGCGGTCGCGCTCACCATCTATTTTCGGAAGTCCTTTTCCGTCCGCAGCAATCTCCGCGCGACGCTCGACATGGACAACGGCGTCTACGCCGCGATCGACGACCTGCTGAACGGCTTCAAGGAAGCGAAGCTGAACCGGCGCCGGGCAGAGGCGATCGTGCGCCGCGCCGAGCAGATCAGCGGCGAGGCCGCGACGGTTCGCGGCGAAACGCAGACGCTGCTGGCGAAGAACTTCGTCTTCTCGCAGACGTCCTTCTATCTGCTGCTGGGCGCCATGGTCTTCGTCGTGCCGATGCTGGCCTCCGGCTATTCGGACGAGGTGCGCAAGTCGACCACGGCGGTCCTGTTCATCATCGGGCCGATTTCGGGCCTGATCGGCTCAATCCCGATTTTCGAGAACGCCTCGGCCGCCGCCGAATCGATTATGGACCTGGAGAAGAAGCTGGCCGCGCTCGCCAAGAACGGCGCCCATGCCGACGACGCGCCGGAAACGGCGACGCCGAGCGTTCGGGATGCGACGCCCGCGTTCGAGACGCTCGAACTGCAGGGCGCGGTCTTCCGCTTCCCCGCCCCCGCGGACGGCGATCCGGCGGACAGCTTCAAGATCGGCCCGATCGACCTCGTGCTGACGCGCGGCGAGACGCTGTTCGTCACCGGCGGCAATGGCTCCGGCAAGTCGACCCTGCTTCGGGTGCTGACCGGGCTCTATCCGCTGGAGCATGGGCGCCTGCTCGTCGACGGCAAGCCGGTGCGGCGGGAAACGGCGGCGGCTTACCGCGAGCTCTTCGCCGCCGTCTTCGGCGACTTCCACCTCTCACGGGACCTCGACGGCGCCGCGCCCGATCTCCTCGACGAGGCCTACGACTGGATGTCGCTGCTGGAAATCCAGGACAAGGTGGAGCTGCGCGACGGCGTCTTCACGACGACGGAGTTGTCGAGCGGCCAGCGCAAGCGCCTGGCGCTCGTCGCCACGCTGCTGGAGGACAAGCCGATCCTGGTGCTCGACGAATGGGCGGCGGATCAGGACCCGGTGTTCCGGCGGAAGTTCTACCGTGAGATCCTGCCGAAGCTGCGCGCGCGCGGCCACACCATCGTCGCGGTCACGCACGACAGCCGGTTCTTCGACGCCGCCGACCGGCAGCTGCACATGGAGGACGGGATGATCGCCGAATTCGACCCGGACATGTTCCATGATTAGGCGGCTCTTCGACCGCGTCGTCCGCTGGGCCGACCGTCACTGGCTGGAGTTCTTCAGCATCGGCGCGGTCTCGCTGCTGGCGATCATCGTGCTCTGGCCGCTGATCGTGCACACCGTCCCGGCGGGCCATGTCGGCGTGCTCTGGCTCCGCTTTTTCGGCGGCACGGTGACGGAGCCCGACGACATCCTCGGCGAAGGCTTCCACGTGATCTGGCCGTGGGACAAGATCTACGACTACGACGCCCGCCTGCAGCGGATCGACGAGCAGGTCACGGGCCTCAGCGTGGACGGCCTCTCCATTACGGTCGATCTCGCCTCGCGCTTTGTCATCCGCAGCGAGTACGCCGGCTTCCTGCACAAGAGCCTGGGGCCGGGCTATGCCGATTCGCTGATGCGGCCGCAGCTGCGCACGCTGGTCCTGACCTACATCAGCGAACATGAGGCGGCCGACCTATACTCGACCCGGCGCGCCAAGGTGCAGAACACCATCGCCCGCCAATTCCAGGAATCGCTCGCGCATATTTCGGCGAACGTACCCTTTGACGACTCCTACATCGATCTCGAAGACGTGCTGATCTCGGAGATCGGCCTGCCGCCCTTCGTCCGCCAGGCGATCGAGGAGAAGGAAAAGGTCCGCCACATGAGCGAGGCCTACGACTTCCGGCTGCTGCTGGAGGACAAGGAACGGCGCCGGAAGCGGATCGAGGCCGAAGGCATACGGGCGTTCCAGGAAATCGTCGCGCCGGGCATCACCGAGAGCTATCTGCGCTGGCGCGGCATCGAGGCGACGTTGGAACTGTCACGGTCGAACAACGCGAAGGTCGTGATCATCGGCTCAAACGCCGACGGCCTGCCTGTCATCTTGAACACCGATTCGGGCCAGACGCTCGCGCCTGGGGCGGATGCCGCCGCCGCCGCGGCCGCTCCGCCGGCGACGTCGCTCGCCGGGCCGCTGACGCCGCCGCCGCCCGAGCCTTTGAACGACGGCGTCAGCGGGATCATTCGCAGCCTGACGCGGGGAACGCGCCCCGCGCCCGGCATCGACGCCGAATCGCCGGACGCTGCGCCGCCGGCGACGCCGGCTCAAGGCGCCGGACCCGCGATTATCGCGCCGTCGACGCAGCCGCCCCCGGCCACGCCGCCGACGCCGACGCCGCAATAGCGGACAAGGCGCGCTCCCTGCATGCCGCCGACCTGGGGATGCGGTCCAAGGCCTCAGCTTTTCGATTTCGATCAACCTAAGCCGGCTTTACCAATTCGGCCGCGATCGCAGTCGATCTAACGCCCCTTGAATACCGGCTTGCGCTTTTCGAGCTGCGCCGTGCGCGCCTCGAGGGCGTCCTCGGTCTTCGAGAGTTCGTAGGTGAAGTTCTGCTCGAACCGATAGGCGACCTTTTCCGGCATCAGCTGGACCAGGTTGCAGCTGTTCTTGGCGTACTTGATGCCGAGCGGGCTCTTCGACGCGATCTTCTCCGCCATGGCGATCGCCTGGGGCAGCAATTCGTCCCGCGACCAGACCGAGTCGAGAATGCCGAGGCGATGCAGTTCGGCCGCCGGCAGCCGGTCGCCGGTGAACATCAGACGACGTACGAAAGACTTGCTGAAAAGCTCCGTCAGCATGGCGGCGCCGCCGGCGAGGCCGACGTCGATCTCCGGCATGCCGAAGACCGCGTTATCCGACGCCATCATGATGTCGCAGGACGCCATCAGGCCGAAGCCCGCGCCGAGCGCCGCGCCGTTGACCGCCGCGATGACCGGCTTCGTGCATTCCTTGATCGCGTTCCCCGTCTCGCGGACGCCGCGGTTATGACGCCAATAAGCGCCCGGCTGGCTGACGTCCGGCCGGTCCTTCAGGTCGGCGCCGGCGCAGAACACCTTGCCTTCCGCCGTCAGGACGAGGCAGCGGATGTCGTCCCGGTCCGTCGCGCTGTCGAAGATTTCGGTCAGCCGGTCACGCAGCGCCGCGTTGACCGCGTTGACCGGCGGGCGGTTCAGCGTGACGACGGCGACGTAGTCGCGAACTTCGAATCGCACAGTGTCATCGGCGGCCATTGGCCCAATCCTCCCGGTTCGTAACCACACTGAAAGTAAAAGATATTTCGATGAGATGTCGTGTGGAAGCCGCCCGATTTAAACAAAATTAATCGCGCTCCGATATTGCACCCTGACGATGCGGCCAGCCATCCGGGCCGCCGTACGAAAAATCGAAGCACCAATTCAGGAGCAGGCCATGCCTGAGGGCGTTCGGCATCAGATTTCCGTCCGCGGCAAGCTTATGGGCGCGTTCATGCTGCTTGCCGGCATCTCCGGCGTCGCCGGCGGCGTGGGCCTTTGGTCGGAGCGCGGGATCGGCGAGGCCGGTCTTCTGGTCGCGGAGCGGCTAGCGCCGCTTGGCGACGCCGCGATGGAAATCAAGCTGACCGCCACAGAGGCCCACCTCATCTTCGAGGAAATCATGGCGGGCGACGAAGGCGAGAACGTCCAGCAGGTCTTCGATCTGCTCGACCAGACCCGCTTCTACGCCAATGCCGTCCTGAACGGCGGCGAGAACGACGAAGGCAAGTTCATTGCGACCGAGGACCCGCTGGTTCAACGGAACATGCGGCAGGTCCTGGAACAGCTCGACGTGTTCGTCGCCATGGCCCGCAAGCGCTACGACAGCCGCGCCACCGGCGCGGGCGCCGGCAGCGAGGCCGACGAAGCGTTCGACAGCGCGTTCGACGCGCTGATCCGGATCGCCGACGAAGCCGAGGAAGCCGTTCACGACCGGATGGACGCCGGCGTAGCGGATCTTCGCGCGCAGCGGACGACCGGCATGTGGGCGCTTCTTGCGACGACGGTCGCGGCAGTGATGGCCGCGCTGGGCCTCGGTTTCACGATCGGCGGCAATGTCAGCGGCCGCATCGTCAAGCTCTCCGACATCATGACGCGCATCAGCGAGCGCGACTACGCCGTCGCCGTGCCCTATGGCGAGGATGGCGATGAAATCGGCGGCATGGCGCGTGCGGTGGAAATCCTGAAGGCCGGCAACGCCAAGGCGGACGCGATGACGGAGGAGCGCCGCCGCGAGCAGGCGGACCTCGAGGCGCGCGCCCGCAAGATCGATACAGCGCGCACCGACTTCGAACGCAAGTCGATGTCCCTGCTCGACGCCGTCAGCAACGCCTGCTCGTCCCTCGGCGCGACGGCCCAGGACATGAGCCGCTTTGCGCGCGAAACCCAAGGCATGGCGCAATCCGCCAAGTCGACCGCCGAATCGGCCGCATCCAGCGTCGACGCCGGCGCGGAGAGCGTCTCCGAATTGTCGCTCTCGCTGAAAGAGATCGCAGGCCAGGTCGAAACCTCGACCACGAACACCGACCGGGCCGTTTCTGAAGCCGCCGATGTCATCGAACAGGTGCGCGGCCTGGAGGACGCGGCGAAGCGCATCGGCGACGTCGTCGGCCTGATCAACGAGATCGCGTCGCAGACCAACCTGCTCGCCCTCAACGCCACGATCGAGGCGGCGCGCGCCGGCGAGGCGGGCAAGGGCTTCGCCGTGGTGGCGAGCGAGGTGAAGCAGCTCGCCAGCCAGACCGCCAAGGCGACGGAGGAGATCGCCAGCCATATCGGCAGCATGCAGTCCGCGACGAGCGCGACCGCACAGGCGATCGACGGCATCCAGAACATCATCCAGGAGATCAACGGCAGCGCCGCCGCGATCGCGAGCGCGGTCGAAGAGCAGAACGTCGCGACGCAGAGCATCGCCGACACCGCACGGCAGGCGGCGACCGGCACGAAGCGCCTTACCTCCGGCATGGCGGAGGTCGACCAGAAGGCGACGGAGACGTCGGCCTCGGCGGAGCGGGTGACGCAGTCCGTCCGCGACCTCGCCGATCAGGCCGAAAGCATGAAACGCGAAGTGCGCGCGTTCCTGGACGCCGTTCGGGCGGCCTGACGGCCGGCGTTTCAGGCGCGCCGATGCCAAGACAGGTGTCGGCGCACCCTGAACGACCTATCCTCCCCTTCTGTCGTGAAGAAGAGGGAGGACAAGAAATGCGCGCAAGAAGTCTGCTATTCGCCGCCGCGTTTGGCGTCGCGGCCGGTTCGGCCGGCGCGGATACCGTGAAGATCACGCCGCTCGGCGGCGTCGACGGGGAATTCTGCCGGCTCGACCGCGCGATGATCTTCGAGGACCCGAACGGGACGCGGCTGCTTTATGACGCCGGCCGCAGCGTCGCCGGTCCGGAAGACCCGCGTCTTGGCAAGATCGACGCCGTGCTGGTCAGCCACATGCACGGCGACCATGCCGGCAACGCGCACATGAAGGCGCCGAACTCCGGCACCTGCGGCAAGCCGGACTTCTCCGTCGACGCCACGCCGGTGACGAACAGCGCTGCGATCGCGGTGGCCAAGGGCGCGAAGATGGTGACCGGCAGCGAAATGGCTTCGTTCTTCGCAGGCCGCATGAAGGCCGGCGGCGGCGAACCGAAGGATTCCCTGCTTGTCCGCTTCGGCGCCATGCGCGACGTCGGCGGCGTGGGCGTCACGACGGTCCCTGCGGTCCACAGCAACGGCGTCGATCCCGCGTTCATCGGCGGGCAGCTCGGCGACATGATGAAGGCCGCCGGCATCACAGGCTATGCGGGTCCGCCGACG
>DAINCG010000014.1:0-2236 GCA_036732525.1 Pseudomonadota bacterium
CGCCGTATAGGGATCGTTGACGCCGGGCGAGAGCGCCCGGAGCGCGATCTCGACCAGCAGATTGATCGAGAACTCGATCTGCCGTTCTTCCGAGCGCGCCGGCTCGATGACCACGCATTCGCGGATCGCATCCAGGACGTCCTCGTCGAGATCCCTTGACGGGCGCACGATCGCCTCCCCCTCCAGGACGTACTGACCGGGCCGCCGGTCGAGCTTGAGGACGATGTCATGCTCCTGCGCCAGCGCCACCAGGCGGTCCTCGTCGAGCGCGCCGACATAGCCCGGCCGGGGCGCGTCGACCCGGTCCGCGTCGTCGTCGAATTCCGGTAGCTCCGGCAATTCGGAATAGGCGGCGCGGTGCGCATCCAAGGCCGAGGAGAGACGGCCGGCGATCTCGGCGATCTCGTCGTCGATCGAGACGGACTGCGCCACGTGGCGCACGAAAAACACGAGCTGCAGCACCGCGTGCGCGGCGAGCAGCATGGCGACGACCACGACGATGCTCGGCGGCTGGCCGTCGGGCGCGAGGGCGAGCGCGACGAGCGCGAAGAGAAAGCAGCCCGCGAACACGCCCGCCGTCACCTGATTGATGCGGTCGGAGGTAAACCGCTTCAGCAGCCGTGGCCCGATCGCGCCGGCGGCGAGCGTGAAGACGACCAGCGTCAGCGAATAGGCGAGCGACAACGCCGTCATCGCCGCCGTGGCGATCGTGGTCAGCAGCGCCCGCGCGAGGTCGGCGGTGAATTCCGGCAGGAAATCGGCGAGCGCCGGCCACGCCGCGTGAAGCCAGGTCAGCGGCACGGGCAGGACGCCGACGGCGAGCGCGATCACCGCGGGCACGGTGGAGAGCAGGAAGAAGGGCTGGCGGAGATAGTAGTAGAGGCGCCTCATGCGCCCGGCCCGCCCGCCGCCGGACCTGCCGTCGCGGGGGGGCCGCTCGCCGGCGCGATCGCCTTCAAGGCGCGCGGGCGGATCTCGACTTCGGTCCGGGCCTCCATCGGGATCAGTTCGCCGTCGAGCGAGGCAAACGCCCGCTTCGGCAGATCCTGGTATTCGATCACGACCCGCTTCGCTTCGTCCGCGACCAGATGCGGGTTGTCGCGCCACGCGCCGCGCAGTAGGTCGGCGGCGAGCTCCATGTTCTCCCAGAGCCCGAGCCGCCCGGCCCGATAGACGCCGAGCACGCCGCCGTCCAGCCTGTCGGCATAGGGCATGTGGCCTTCGCCGTAGAGATTGTTCGAAAGCACCACATAACTGTACCGGCCGGATTCGCGCGCGCCGTCATATGTGATTTCCGCCTTCAGCGACGGCGGCCGCGCGAAAATGCGATAGGCGGCGCGGAGGCTCGCCAGCACCTTGCCGGCTTTCGTCTGGAACTCGAAGCGGCGGCGTTCGCGGACGATGCGCGGCTGCACGCCGGCCGAATACTGATGCACGAACGGCGCGCCGTTCGCGACGCCGATGTCGCATTCGATGACGCGACCGCCGGCCAGCGCCTTGACCGCCGGCTCCAGGTCGAGCGGGAGGCGCAGCGCACGGGCGAACAGGTTCATCGTCCCAGCCGGCAGCACCGCAAGCGTCTTGCCGCCCTGCCAGGCGCGCGCCGCCGCGGCGGAGATCGTGCCGTCGCCGCCGCCGGCCAGGAGGACGTCGACCGCCGGGTCGCCGGCCGCCGCGTCCAACGCGGCAATCAGGTCGTCGCCGGCGACGATGTCGGCGTCGAGCGGACGTCCGGCGGACTCGAACGACTTCGTCAGCCGCGCGGCGAACGCATCGACGTCCATGGAAGCGAGCGTGCCTCCGTCGCGATTGAGAATGGCGCGTACCCGCACGTGCGTTGCTCCGTCAGTCGACAGGCGGGAGCATTCCCGCCTGTCTCTAACGAAGTCAAACGCAATAGGTTCTGATCGGCGGCAGGCCGTTGAAGCCGACGGAGCAATATGTGGCCGTGTAGGCGCCGGCCGAGAGGAAATCGACGGTGTCGCCGGGCTTCAGGTCGAGCGGCAGTTCGTAGGCCGTCTTCTCGTAGAGCACGTCGGCTTCATCGCAGGTCGGACCGGCGAGGATGACGCGGCCGGTCGGCCCGCCATCGCGGCTGGTCGTGATGCGATATTTGATCGCCTCGTCCATCGTCTCGATCAGGCCGCCGAACTTGCCGACGTCGAGATAGACCCAGCGCGGCCCGTCATAGGCCTTCTGGGACACCAGGACGACTTCGCTGCGGATCAGGCCGGCG
>DAINCG010000014.1:2246-5771 GCA_036732525.1 Pseudomonadota bacterium
ACGGCCCGGCTCGACGAGAACTTCCGGCAGCTGGTTGCCGAAGTGCCGGGAGATCGCGGCCGAGAGCGCGGCGGCGTGGGCGTTCTGGCTCGCCGCCTCCGTGCGATACTCGGCCGGGAACCCGCCGCCGACGTTCAGCAGGCGCAGGTTGACGCCGCGCTCGCGGAGGTCCGTGAACAGCATCGCCGCCCGGCCGACGGCCACGTCCCATTCGCCGACGTCGCGCTGCTGCGAGCCGACATGGAACGAGACGCCATAGGGGTCGAGGCCGAGTTCGCCCGCCTTGATCAACAGGTCGCGCGCCATCTCGATCGAGCAGCCGAACTTGCCGCCGAGCGGCCAGTCGGCCGTCTTCGAGCATTCGAAGCGGAGGCGGCAGTAAACCTTCGCGCCTGGCGCCGCTTCGGCGAGTTTGGCGAGCTCGCCTTCCGAATCGAAGGCGAACAGGCGCACGCCGAGTCGATAGGCTTCCGCGATGTCGGACTGCTTCTTGATGGTGTTGCCGAAGGACAGCCGCTCCGGCGAGGCCCCGGCGGCGAGCGCGTCGCGGATCTCGTAGATCGACGCGGCGTCGAAGCTGGAGCCCATGTCGGCCAGCATCGCCATGATCTCGGGCGCGGGGTTGGCCTTCATGGCGTAGTAGATGCGCGCCATCGGCAGCGCGGACTGAAGCTGCTCGTAGTTTCGTCGGACCACGTCCAGATCGACGACAAGGCAGGGCGTCTGCGGCTGGGCGTCAGCCAAAAACTTCTGAATACGCAAGGTCATGGCGGGGACCCTCGCTGAGCAACGGGAAACGGCGGGCGAGCCGGCCGTGGACGCCGGGTCGGCAGCCGCCCCGCCGGCGGCGCAACGCGGTGGAGGCGTTGGCGGCGTCAAGCGTTTGGGGCGTGTTTCATTGCCGGAGCGCGCGATATATGGACTTGCGCCCGGGATCGCAACCCTAAAATACGAAATTCCGCAAGCGCGATGCTACCATTTTTGCCGCAATGACCGATTCGCCGACCGACCCGAAATCCGCGCTGACCGAAGCGGCCGCCCGACTGTTCGCCGAACATGGCTACGGCGCCGTTTCGATCGACCGGATCACGGCGGAAGTCGGCGCGACCAAAGGATTGTTCTATCATCATTTTTCGGCCAAGGGCGATATCCTGGCCGACATCGTGGTCGGCCTCCGGACGCGCACGCTCGCAGCCGCCGCGACGGCGCTGGACCGATTGGCGCCGGACGCCCGGCCGGAAGCGCGGCTGGAAGCGCTGGCGCTTGCGGAGCTTAATTGCGCGGCCGCCGAGCCCGCCGCCGCCCGCGTCGCCGCCTGGGCGGACCCGATTCTGGCGACCGCGCGGATGGCGGACGAGCGCCGCATCGCGCGCGACCTCGCGGTCGAAGCGCGGCAGTCGCTGGAGCGGCTCTACCAGAACGTCTATCGGGATGGCGTGCGCGCCGGCCGGTTGGAGCCGCTGCCGCCGCGCTTTGCCGTATGGCTGATCCGCCTGCCGATCGTGGCGGCGACGGACTGGGCCGCGGGCCCGGACGGCGCGCGCACGCCGGCCGACCGGGTCGCCGAAGCGGTCGCCCGCTTCGCCTCCCGCGGTCTCCTGGAATCATAGTCGCCGGAATTCGGGCTTGTAGGCGGACGTCCCGTCAGACAAGCTTCCAGGTATTTGGCCGCAACGGGAGACGTGCGTGGGCATGCGTGGATTGTTTGGGGCGTGCGCCTTCGCACAAATCGTCTTACTGGCCCTGGCGCTCTCGCGCCCGGCGCAGGCGGTCGAGTTCGGCCCCCTCGCCGGCAAGGTGTTCGGCGACGGCAAGCGGACGCTGATCGTGCTGTTGCACGGCGACGTCTCGAAAGGCGGGCCGGCCAACTACATGTACAGCCATGCATCGCGCATGTCGGCGGCGTTTCCCGACGCCACGGTCGTCGCCCTGTTGCGGCCAGGCTATCCCGACGGCGAAGGCCGGCAGAGCAAAGGCAGCCTGAACGGACGGCGCGACCATTACACCTCCGCCAACAATGCGCTGGTCGCGGATACGGTGGCGTCGCTCAAGACCGCGATATCGCCCGAACGCACGGTCATCGTCGGACATTCCGGCGGCGCCGCCCAGACCGGCGCGGTCGTCGGCCGGGCGCCCGGGCTCGCGGATATCGCGGTGCTCGTGTCCTGCCCCTGCAATGTGCCGCAGTGGCGCGCGTCCCGGAAGCGCAGCGCCTGGAGCAACAGCGAGTCGCCGCACAGCTATGTCGGCAAGGTCGATCCCAAACTCCGTCTGATCGCCATAACCGGCGCCAATGACAGCAACACGCGCACGTCGCTGGCGCGAAGCTATGTGGCGGACCTGCAGCGCCGCGGCGTCGAAGCCCGGTTCGTCGAAGCGCCGAACGCGGGCCACGGCTACGACAATCTGGCCGCGACCGTGCAAAGCGAACTCGGCAAGCTCCTGGCGCAATAGGGGGGAATTTTCCGCGCCGGACAACGGCCGCTCCCGAAGCCCGGACGGCCGACCGGCTGCGACCGTGCGCCCATATGGGCATTTCCCGCCAGAACTGGTAAGATTGCAGCTCAATCTCGAAGGTTGGTCTCGAAGTCGTCGCGGCGCGCGGACTGTTACAGTTTTCGTGCGCCCGGGGATGTGGATTGACTAGATATTCCGCAAGACCTGGAGGGACTCGGGTTGAAGCTTATTGAAGAAGCCGAAGAAATCAGCCAGATCGCATTCGGTTTTATGGCTTCAAAAGCGTTATTCGCCGCACTGCATGTCGGTATTTTTACGAAACTGTCGGAAAAGCCCAAGCGGATTTCCGAACTGGCCGTGGAAGCCGACACCCCGGAGAATCGCATCCAGACCTTGATGACCGCCCTGTCCGCCTTGGGCTTGGTGGCGCGCGAGGGCGACCTCTACTCGAACTCGCCGGGCGCGGAGGCCTTCCTGGTCGAGGGCGCCAAGTACGACTTCGGAGACTATCTGCGCTTGCAGATCGACCGGCAGATGTTCCCGATCATGACCGGCCTCGAAGCCGTGGTGACCGGCGAGGCGGCGACGACCGGGACCGTGATCGAATCCTATGCCGACTGGATGTCGGATCCCGCGGAAGCCCGTCTCTACAGCGAGAGCCAGCACGCGGGCTCGCTCGGCCCCGGCCGCACGGCGGCGCGCCTGATCGACCTGTCCGGCGCCAAACGGCTGATGGACGTCGGCGGCGGCACCGGCGCCTTCTCGATCCGGCTCTGCGAGGCCAATCCGGATCTGCAGGCGACCGTGCTCGATTTCCCGAACGTCGCGGAACTCGGCCGGGAATATGTCGCCGCGGCCGGCCTGTCCGACCGGATCACCTTCGTCGGCGGCAATGCGCTCGAAGACGACTGGCCGGCCGGCCAGGACGTCGTCCTGATGTCCTACCTGTTCAACGGCGTCCCCGGCGAAGCGATTCCGGACCTGACGCGCCGCGCCTTCGAAAGCCTGAACCCGGGCGGCCATTTTCTGGTGCACGACTTCATCGTCGATGACGACCGCAGCGGTCCG
>DAINCG010000014.1:5846-17055 GCA_036732525.1 Pseudomonadota bacterium
CGGGCGTCGGCCTGACCGACATCCACACCCATGTGCTGATCCCGGGGATGACCCGCCTGATGCACGCGCGGAAGCCCGCGGCCGAAAAGGAACTCGACGCCGCCGCCGAATAAGGGTCAGCGGTCTCGGCGCAAGGCTGGAAGGCCGACGCCGGTCGCGTCGAAGCCGCCGTCGGCGGCGAGCGTCTGGCCGGTGACATAGCTGGCGGCCTCGGACGCGAGGAAGACGATCGCCTCCGCGATTTCCCGCTCGGCCCCATAGCGGTTGAGCGGGATCGCGTCGTGATAGGCGTCGACGATGTCCTGGGTGTGCACGGCCTTGGCGAGCTTGGTCGCGACCGGACCGGGCGCCACGCAGTTCGCGCGCACGCCGAATTCGCCGAGCTCCGCCGCCTGCTGCCGCGTCAGATGGATCACCGCCGCCTTGGACGTGCCGTAGGCGACGCGCAGCGTCGACGCGCGGACGCCGGAAATCGAGGCGATGTTGACGATCGACCCCCGCGTCTCCTTCAGCCACGGCAGAACCGCCTGCGAACACAGGAAGACGCCGTCCAGGTTCGTCGCCATCACGGTGCGCCAGCGTTCGAAGGTCGTACCCTCCAAGGGTCCGAAGTCGGCGACGCCCGCATTGTTCACCAGTGCGTCGATGCGGCCAAAGGCTTCGGCGGCCGCGTTCGTCATGCGCGCGACGTCCTCCGGGATCGAGACGTCGGCGACAATGGCCAAGGCGTCGTTCCGGGCCGCGGCCGCTTCCTTGAGCGCCGCCGCGTCGCGGTCGACCATGGCGACGCGCCAGCCCTTCTCACGGAACAGGTCCGTCGTCGCGAGGCCGATGCCGCGCGCGGCGCCGGTGACGACCGCGACCTTCTCCGTCATCGCGTCGTTCAAAGGACGGCGATCGCTTCGATCTCGATCAGCCAATCGGGCTGGGCGAGCGCGCTGATCTCGATCAGCGTGGACGCCGGCGCGCCGTTCGGGAAGTAGGCGTCGCGGACGCCAGCCAGCGCCGGCCGGTGGTTGATGTCGGTCAGGTAGGTATTCAGCTTGACGACGTTCTGGAGCGTGCCGCCGGCCTCCTCGACCAGCGCCTTGATCGCCCGGAAGGCCTCATGCGCCTGGGCCTCGAAATCGTTCGGGTGCAGCACCGACCCGTCCGGCGCATAGGCGACCTGGCCGGACAGGAACAGGATGGCGTCGGCGCCCGTCACCTTGACCGCCTGGGAATAGGTCGGCGGGTCGAACACCGTCGGCGCGCAGTATGGTTCGATCTTCGTCATGGCGGCGTTCCCCTCCCGTTGCCGGGACGAAGGCTAGTCGAACTCGGCCGGCCGGGCCAGACGCCGCGCCGTCAGAACCGCTCCAGCAGGCGCTGAAGATATTCGAGTTCGATAGTCGGCCGCGCCCGTTCGCCGGCGCGGCGCAACACCTCGTCGCGGATGGCGCGGGCGCGCTGCAGGTCGGTGACGCCCGGAATGTCGACGTCGCCCGTCGCCCGGCCGCGCAGCGCCCGGCCAAGCGGGTCGCGCCCGTCCTGGCTGTCGGTCCCCTGGCCGCGCGCGAAGCCGCCGTCCTGCCCCTGGCCGCCGCCCATCTGCCGCGCGAGCTGCTGGGCCATGTCCTGGGCCGCGCGACGCAGTTCGTCGAGCGCGCGGCCCTGGTCGCCGAGCGCGCCCGGATTGTCGCCCTGCTGCAGGCCTTCGACGGCGTCGCGCATGGCGCGCTCCGCTTCGCCCATGCCGCCCGGGATCTGCCCGTTCTCGCCCATCTGTCGCATGATCTCGCCGAGCGCCCGGCGCAGCGCCTCCTGCTGGCCGGCGAGCGCCCGGCCCTGGCCGAGATGGCCCTGACCGGGCCGCTGCCCGCCCTGGCCCTGCTGACCCATCTGGCCCTGCCCCATTTGGCCCTGTTGGCCTTGCTGACCCTGTTGGCCTTGCTGGCCCTGTTGGCCTTGCTGGCCCTGTTGGCCCTGCTGACCTTGCTGGAACGTCTCGTCCATCAGTTGCTGCTGGCGCTGGATCAGCTGTTGCATCTCCTGCAGGCCCTGCATCATCTGCTGCAACTGTTCCATGTTCTGCCGCGCGATCCGGGCGTTGGACAACTGCTCCAGCATCCGGTCGACTTCCGACAGCATCTGCCGCGCCGCGTCGCGGGCGCCCTGTTCGGTCATCTCGCGGATTTGATCCAGCATGCGCATCAGGTCCTGGCTCTGCATCATCTGCTGGTTCGGATCCATCGGCTGCTGGGCCATGTCCTGATCGGCCTGCGAGCGCGCCAGGGCTTCCAGGAAGCGTTCGAGCGCCTGCTTCAGTTCGTCGACCAGCTTCGCGATCTCTTCGGGCGAAGCGTCCCGCGCCATCGCTTCGGCCAGCCGTTCCCGCGCCTTCCGGAGCGCGCGTTCCGCCGCCGAGAGGTCGCCGTCTTCCAGACGGAGCGCCGTCTCCCACATCAGGTCGCGCGCCAGCAGATAAGTGCGCTCGGTGGCGTCGTAGTTGATCCGGGCGATGGTCAGCGCCATCGCGGTCATGGCGGTGAGGTTGTGGCCGTACTCGGCCGGGTTCCGCATGATGCCGTCCATGGCCAGCGCGGCCGGCTCCCGCTCCCGCGGGTTGGCGTCCAGCAGCTTTCGGGCGACGATGATCTGGCGGGAGACCGGATGGGTGAACTCCCGCTCCGGCAATGTCAGGATCAGCGGCCGGCTGTGGCCTGTCTGGCCGATGGCGTCGGTCGCGCGAATGGCGAAGCGGACTTCGCGGCCGGCCCAGCGATGCGGCGTCAGGTCCCGGAACATCACGCCCGTGGCCGTCTTCGCGCCCGTCGGCAGCGGCACCGGCAGGACCTCGACGTCGGCATAGCCGCCCGCGGGCGCGCTGTCGTTCGGCGCGAAGGAGACGTCGGCCAGTTCGACCCCGTAGTCGTCCGTCGCCTCGTAGTCGAAGCGCAGCACGCCGGTGTCGGAAAGCTGCGCGTCTTCGACGAACGCGGCCTCTGGCGGCGCGTCCGGCACGATCTCCAGCGGCCATTCGGCGATGATCTCGCCGTCGGCGTCGAGCAGCGCCAGACGCCCATCGGCGTCGAGCGTCGTCTCGAGCGCATATTCGTTGGGGGTGTCGGTCGGCTGGAACAGCAGCTCCGAGGCGCCGGCGATGAGCCGCGGCGCGCCTTCGCCGGAATCCGCATAAGCCTTGAGCGTGCTGCCGGTCGGCGCCGAGACCACGGCGAGCGCGCTCGTCGGCCGGATCGGCGCCGCGCCGGTATAGGTCGGCGGGTCGATCCACATCTCGACAGCGACCGGCCGCGCCGGGTCGCCCGGCCAGACCTGCACCGCGCCGGCGAGGCGGGGTCCAAGATCGCCCCAGCCGACGGCGAGGCCGCCGATCAACAGCAGCAGCGCCGCGTGCCGAAGCGCATAGGGGTCGCGGCCCGCGACGGAAAAGTCGGGCAGTTTCAGGCGGACGCGCCGGACGGAGGCCAACATCCGGTCGACATGCAACGACCAGGCGGCCGCCCCCCGCGCGTCCGGATCGACCGGCGCGTCGGCAAGCGCCGCGAACGGCCTGTGGGGCAGCTCGCTGTCGCGCTCCAGGCGCCGCTCGGCCTCGGCCCTGCCCGGCCAGCGGAACCGATCGACGAGGCGTCGCAAGCCCCAGCCCACGCCGGCGAGCGCGGCAAGCAGCGCGAGAAGGCGGACGATCCAATGGGCGTCGGCCAGCAGGCCGAAACCGGCCAACGCGACATATGCGGCGACAAACGCCTGGGCCGGCCACATGCCGCGCCAGAGCCGCTCCGCGACCAGGGCCGCGTGGGCCAGAGGACGCAGCAGCCGCGCCTTCAGGGGGAGGGTCAGAGCCATACTGATCGCTTCCCTTCTACCGGCAAGAATGATCCGCCATTATGGCGGAAATCCGGCCGCCATGCCCGTCACGAGCCCGTGTCCGGCACGGCCGATATGATTACGAACGCCTCGGCGATCGGCGGCTCGTCGGTGATCGTGAGGTCGATCTGGGGGCGCATGCCCTCGGGAATCAAGGCCGCCAGTCGGTCTGCCGCGCCGCCGGTCAACCGCATGGTCGGTTTGCCGCCCGGCAGGTTGACCACCCCCATGTCCCGCCAGAAGACGCCCTTGCGGAAGCCCGTGCCGAGCGCTTTCGAGCAGGCCTCCTTCGCCGCGAACCGCTTGGCGTAGGAGGCGGCGCGGAGCGCCCGACGGTCGGACTTCGCGCGCTCGACGTCGGTGAAGATGCGGTCGATGAAACGGTCGCCGAAGCGCTCGATCGTCGATTCGATCCGCCGGATGTCAATGAGGTCGTTGCCGATGCCGATGATCACGACGCCGCGCTCCGCGCGTCGTCCATCAAGCGCCGCATTTCCCGGATCGCGTCTCCCAGGCCGCAAAAGATCGCCTCGCCGATCAGGAAGTGGCCGATGTTCAGTTCCATGATCTCCGGGATCGCCGCGATGGGCCCGACATTGGCGTAGTTGAGACCGTGCCCCGCATGGATTTCGAGGCCGAGCGCAGCGCCCTCGCGCGCCGCCGCGCGGATACGCTCCAGTTCTTCGGCCTGCGCGGCGCCGGTCGTCTCCGCATAGCGGCCGGCGTGCAGTTCGACGACCGGCGCGCCGAGCGCCGCCGCGGCGCGCAATTGCTCGCCGGACGCTTCGATGAACAGCGATACCCGGATGCCGGCGCCGGCGAGGTCCGCGATCATCGGCTGCAGCCGATTATGCAGACCGGCCGCGTTCAGCCCGCCTTCCGTCGTCAGTTCCTCACGCTTCTCCGGCACGAGGCACGCGGCGTGCGGGCGATGCCGGGTCGCGATGCCGACCATCTCCGCCGTCGCCGCCATCTCGAAGTTGAGCGGCAGCGCCACCTCCGTCCGGAGGCGCGCGATGTCGTCGTCGCGGATATGCCGGCGGTCTTCGCGGAGGTGCGCCGTGATGCCGTCGGCCCCGGCCTCCGCCGCCAGTTGGGCCGCGCGCACCGGACACGGATCCTGACCGCCGCGCGCGTTTCGGACCGTCGCGACGTGATCGACATTGACGCCGAGCCGCAGTTTCCGAGCGGTCATGCCTTGCCCTCCTCCGTGCCCCCGACAGGCGCGCTGCCGACCGACGCGCGGCCCCAGCGCTGCCGGCCGGCGGCGAGCTTCGCCTGACGACGCGTCTGGTAGGCCGCGATCGCATGCCTGACAAGGCAGTAGAACAGCGCCCAGACGACCACGCCCATCAGCGCGCCGCCGACGAGCGTCGGGCCGAGAACCGGCCAACTGTCCAGAAAGGCCTCGCCGAAGCGGCCGTTCCAGAGGGCGCCGACCGCGGCGCCGAGGCGCGCGCCGATCGATCCCTCCGCGATCGCAACGCCGTCGCCGACGCCGAGCCACCAGCCGATTCGGAATCCGGCGATCCAGATGAACGGGAACGTCCAAGGGTTGCCGACGATCGTGCCGACGGCGGAGGCGATCAGGCTGCCGCGCAGCGCGAACGCCAGGATGCCGCCAAGTATGAAGTGGAGGCCGGGCAGCGGCAGAAAGCTGACCGCGGCGCCGCTGGCGACGCCGGCCGCAATCGCGTGCGGCGAGCCCTTCAGCCGCGTAATGCGCCGCAGGAAATACCGCGCGGCGCGGCTCAGGCCCCGCTTCGGCCAGAGCCAGGCGACGATGCGGTCGGACAGCGGTCGAGGTGTTCTTCGGCCAAGCATCAGGGGCGCGTTACGACCTTTCCCGGTCGATCGATGTGATCACGCTCTCCGTCCTGAGCGCCGCTATGATATTGGCGAGATGTTCGAGGCTTTCGACCTCTATGTCGACCTGCAGCTCAAAGAAATCGCTCGCGCGGTTGGTAAAACGCAGATTTGTGATGTTGCCCCCATAGCGGCCGATGCCGTTCGACATGGCGCCGAGCGCGCCGGGCGCGTTCTCCAGCACCACGCGAACCCGGCCGATATGCCGTTCTTCGGAGGCCCGGTCCCAATCGACGTCCAGCCAGCGCTCGGGCGTGTGCGAGAAGGCTTCGAGCGTCGCGCATTCCGAGACGTGCACGGTGACGCCCTTGCCGGTCGTGACGATGCCGACGATGGGATCGCCCGGCAGCGGGTGGCAGCAGCGCGCGAAATGGACCGCCATGCCGGGAATCAGTCCCTTGAGCGGCAGGGCGCCCAATTTGGTGCTCGCCGGCCGCGCCGCCTCCTCGACGTCAAACTCCCTGGGCTTCTCCACCGCGTTGGGGGAGATGGCGGCGACGACCTCGCGTTCCGTATGCAGACCTTCGCCGAGCGCGGCGTAGAGGTCTTCGGGACGCTCCAACCCGAACTTGCGCAGGGCCGGAGCGAGCGCCTTCTCGCTGAAGCGTCTGGCCGCTGTCGCAAAGGCGCGCCGCGCCATTTCGCGCCCGAGCGAAACATACTGGTCGCGCTGCTCCAGGCGGATCATGCGGCGGATACGGGCGCGGGCGCGGCCGGTGACGACGAACCGCTCCCATTCGGGCGACGGCGTCTTGTTGCGCGCGGTCAGGATCTCGACCTGGTCGCCATTGCCGAGGCGCGTACGCACCGGCGCCATGCGCCCGTTGACCTTGGCCCCGATGCAATGGTCGCCGACCTCGGAATGCACCGCATAGGCGAAGTCGACCACGGTCGCCCCGTTCGGCAGCCCGATCAAATCGCCCTTCGGCGTGAAGCAGAAAACCTGGTCCTGGAACATTTCGAGCTTGGTGTGCTCGAGGAACTCCTCCGGCCCGCCGGCGTGGTCCAGGATTTCCAGGAGGCTTCGGATCCAGGCGAACTGCTTGCCGTCATGCGCGTCGCCGCCCTGCTTGTAGCGCCAGTGCGCCGCGAGGCCGAACTCGGCGATCTCGTGCATCGCGCGGGTGCGGATCTGCACCTCGACGCGCATCCGCTCCGGCCCGATCACGCCGGTGTGGATCGACTGGTAGCCGTTCGCCTTGGGCGTCGAGATGAAGTCCTTGAAGCGGCCGGGCAGCACCGGATAGCGGGCGTGGATGGCGCCCAGCGCCTGATAGCACTGCTCGAAGCTGTCGACGATCACGCGGAAGGCCATGATGTCCGTCAGCGCCTCGAACGGCATGGCCTTGCGCTGCATTTTCAGCCAGATGGAGTGTGGCGCCTTCTCGCGGCCGGAGATTTCGGCCTCGACGCCGTGGGCGCGCAGCGTCTCGCCCAGTTCCTGCTCGACAAGGCTCGAAAGCTGTTGGCCGTTGCTGCGCAGGAACTCCAGCCGCGTGATGATCGAATTGCGCGCCTCGGCGTTGAGTTCGGCGAAAGCCAGGTCGACCAGTTCGTCGCGCCACGCCTGCATGCCGATGCGTTCGGCCAGCGGCGCGTAGATGTCCATCGTTTCCTTGGCGGCGCGCTGGCGGCGCACGTCCGACTTGACATAGCCGAGCGTCCGCATGTTGTGCAGTCGGTCGGCGAGCTTGACGAGGAGAACGCGGATATCCTCGGACATCGCGACGACGAGCTTGCGGAAATTCTCCGCCTGCTTCGTCCGGTCCGACTGGACTTCCAGTTTGTTGAGCTTGGTGACGCCGTCGACCAGCCGGGCGATCTCGTCGCCGAACAGCTGGTCGATCTCGTTCAGCGTCGCGTCGGTGTCCTCGACGGTGTCATGCAGCAGGGCCGTGATGATCGATCCGGAATCGAGCCGCATGTCCGCCAGGAGCGCAGCGACCTCCAGCGGATGCGAGAAATACGGATCGCCGGACTCGCGCCGCTGCTCGCCATGCTTCTGCATGGCGTAGACATAGGCGCGATTGATGCCGTCTTCGTCGACCTGGGCGTCATAGTCCCGGACTTTCTCGACCAGCTCGAACTGCCGGATCATCTGGGACTCTTTCCGCTCCCGGCCGCGCTGCCGCGGCCGCCTTCAGGTGGTCAGATCTCCGTCGCCTCGCCCGCGTCGTAGGCTTCGGCCAGACGATCGCGATTGACCGGTTCCGGCGCGCCCTGCTCGGCCGCGTCGCGCGCGAGCGCGGCGAGATCGAGCTCGTCGTCTTCGGCCTCGTCGCCGTCGGTCTCGGCGAACATCGCCTCGTCCAATTCCTCGAGTTCGTCGATCGGCGCGACCTTCTGTCGGCCCTTGACGACCGCCTCGAACAAATCGTCCGTCCCGACCCGCTCCTCTGCGATTTCGCGGAGCGCGACGACCGGGTTCTTGTCGCGATCGCGATCGACCTGCAGTTCGCTGCCGGAAGAGATGTCGCGCGCGCGCTGAGCGGCGAGCACGACAAGCTCGAACCGGTTCGGCACTCGTTCGACGCAATCTTCCACGGTGACCCGCGCCATGGCAAAAATCCCCTGTGTTCGGAAGCCAAAGATTATATGGCGAAACCCCTTGGCGCTTCAATGCAAATCTTGTAGTTCGGCACAATCCGCTGCACCGTCCGCACGCTCGCTTTCCGATATCGCCCGAATCCGATACCGCTGGCTAACTCATTTTCGCTGAAAGGATTTCGAATGAACGGCATGATGCCGCGACGCGCGCTCTTCATCGATGGATCGAATCTCTACGCGGCCGCGAAAAACCTCGGCTTCGACATCGACTACCGAAAATTGCGGTACTTCTTCGAAAGCGGCAGCTGGCTGCTGCGCGCCTACTATTACACCGCCATCGCGGACGACCAGGAATACTCTCCCGTCCGCCCGCTCGCGGACTGGCTGGACTACAACGGCTTCACCTTGGTCTCCAAGCCCGCCAAGGAATTCACCGACGCGATGGGCCGCCGCCGCATCCGCGGCAACATGGACGTCGAGATCGCGGTCGATGCGCTGGCCATCGCGGACCGGATCGATCACATGATCCTGATGAGCGGCGACGGGGATTTCCGGCGCCTGATCGAAGCGATGCAGGCGAAGGGCGTGCGCGTGACCGTGGTCAGCACGATCCGCACCAGTCCGCCGATGGCCGCCGACGAAATCCGCCGGCAGGCGGACGAGTTTCTGGATCTTCTGGACATCGCGCCGGAGATCGAACGCCGCATGCCGGACCAGGGCGGCCGCGCCGAGCGGCCCGACCGCCGCCGGGGTCCCGATTTCGAAGAAGAAGACGAGACGCCGCCGCGTCGGCCGGCGAAGGAGGGCGCGCCGCCGCTGCGCGGGCCCGGCGACTATCGCGACCCGACCTATTTCGACGACGACGATGATGTCGACTGAGGTCGCGATCGCGCCGGGACGGGATTGCGCGCTCTGCCCCCGGCTCGTGGCCTTCCGGGAAGACCTTCGCCGCAAGGAGCCGGACTGGCACAACGCGCCGGTGCCGTCCTTCGGACCGCTCGACGCGCGGCTTCTGATCGTGGGTCTGGCGCCGGGCATGAAGGGCGCCAATCGAACCGGCCGCCCCTTCACCGGCGACTACGCGGGCGACCTGCTCTACAGCATGCTCGGCGACCACGGCTTCGCGTCGGGCGCCTATGGCCGCGATCCGGACGACGGGCTCGAACTCGTCGATTGCCGGATCGCCAACGCCGTCCGCTGCCTGCCGCCGCAAAACAAGCCGACGCCGGCCGAAGCGAACGCCTGCCGACCGTTCCTCGTGGCGGAAATCGCGGCCATGACCCGTCTCCGCGTCATTCTGGCGCTGGGCCGCGTCTCGCACGACGCGGTTCTGCGGACGTTGGGGCTGAAGGCGAGCGCCGCGAAGTTCGCCCATGGCGCGGTTCACGACGCCGGAACCTTGATCGTGGCTGACAGCTACCACTGCTCCCGCTACAACACCAACACCGGCCGGTTGACGCCAGAGATGTTCGACGCGGTCATCGGGAACGTGCGGCGGCGTTTGGACGTCGCATGAACGAAGGCGTGCAGCGGCGCGGGGCCAGGTCAATGGAAGAAAAGAAAGACAGTATCTGGGACTATCTCCGCGCGATCTTCTGGGCGCTGGTGATCGCCGGGCTGTTCCGGTCCCTGGTCTACGAGCCTTTCAGCATTCCCTCCGGATCGATGCAGCCGACATTGTTGATCGGCGACCATCTCTTCGTCTCGAAGTGGACCTACGGCTACAGCCGCCATTCGTTCCCCTTCAGCCCCAACGTCTTCGAGGGCCGCGTGCCGGACTGGGGTCCCGACCGTGGCGACGTCGTCGTCTTCAAGTTCGTGCAGAAGCGCCTGGAGGGCGGCCGCCAGACCGAGAGCCGGGCCGACTACATCAAGCGCGTGATCGGTCTGCCGGGCGATACGGTGCAGATGAAGGCCGGCCGGCTCTACATCAACGGCGAGATGGTCGAACGCCGCGAAAACGGCGAGTTCTCGACCCGCTCCGGCGTCTACAAGCGTTACGTTGAAGTCCTGCCGAACGGGGTGGAGCACGATATCCTTGAGCTCGGCGACAACATGGATTTCGACAACACCGAAGTGTTCAAGGTGCCGCCGAAGCATTATTTCGTGATGGGGGACAACCGGGATAATTCCAACGACAGCCGGGTCGCGGTATCCTACGTGCCAGCGGAGAATCTGGTTGGGCGGGCCGACATCATGTTTCTCTCGATCGACTGGCGAGGCGACGACTGGACCGATTTCAACGCCGGATTGCGTTGGGATCGCATGTTCACGACCATCGGACCCTGAGCATGATGGTCGAAATAGCTGACGCGCGGCGCGCGTTCGAGGAGCGCATCGGCTACCGCTTCTCGAACCCGCGACTGTTGGAAGGCGCGCTGACCCATCCAAGCGCAGCCGGCGCCGCGAAACGCGTTCGCGACGGCGCCGGCTATGAGCGGCTGGAATTCTTGGGCGACCGGGTTCTGGGCCTCGTGGTGGCCGAATTGCTGCTCGAACGCTTCGTCAAGGAAGACGAGGGCGCCATCGCCAAGCGGCACACGGCGCTTGTCCGCAAGGAAACCCTGCTGGAGGTCGCGGGCCGCATCGAGCTCTTGTCGGCGATGGAGCGCGCGCCCGGCGAAGGCCGCGCCCAGCGGCGACAGTTGGAGACGGCGGCCGCCGACGGCGTCGAAGCGCTGATCGGCGCGATCTTCATCGACGGCGGCTTCGCGGCGGCGCGCGGCTTCGTCCGCGCCTGGTGGACCGCGATGCTCGACCAGTATTCCGCGCCGCCGAAGGACCCGAAGACGACGCTGCAGGAGTGGGCCCAGTCTCTCGGCCTGCCGCTGCCGGTCTACCGCGTGCTCGCGTCGGACGGTCCGGACCACCAGCCGACCTTCGTCGTCGCCGCCGAAGTCGCCGACCGCCTGCCGACGCATGGCCG
>DAINCG010000014.1:17065-21764 GCA_036732525.1 Pseudomonadota bacterium
AGCGGGCGGCCGAACAGGCCGCCGCCACGGCGATGCTGGAAGCGATCAAGGCGGAGGCCGAGACGTGAACGACGAGGCGGGCCGCCGCGCGAGCGTGGTCGCCCTGGTCGGCGCGCCGAACGCCGGCAAGTCCACGCTGGTCAACGCGCTCGTCGGCGCCAAGGTCTCGATCGTCTCGGCCAAGGCCCAGACGACCCGCGCCCGAGTGATGGGCGTGCGCATGGAAGGCGACGCCCAGCTTATCTTCGTCGACACGCCCGGCATCTTCCGGCCGCGCCGCCGGCTCGACCGCGCGATGGTGCACAGCGCCTGGACCGGGGCGGAGGACGCGGACGCGATCTGCCTGGTCTACGACGCGAGCCGCGCCGAACCGCCCGGTTTCGCGGAACTCGTCGAGCGCCTGAAGGCGGGCGCCGCGCCTTGCATCCTCGTGCTCAACAAGATCGACGCCGCCAAGCGGCCAAAACTCCTGACGCTCGCGGCGAAGCTCAACGAGCGGCTGGACTTCGCGCACACGTTCATGATCTCCGCGATGTCCGGCGACGGCGTCGACGACCTCGCCCGCACGCTCGCGAAAGAGGCGCCGGAAGGCCCCTGGCTCTTTCCGGAAGACCAGCTTTCCGACATGCAGGACCGCATGTTCGCCGCCGAAATCACCCGGGAGCAGGCGTTCCGCCAGCTCGGCCAGGAGGTGCCCTACGCGCTGACGGTCGAAACCGATGCGTGGCAGGAGTTCAAGAACGGCGAAGTCCGCATCGAGCAGACGATCTACGTCGAGCGGCAGACCCAGCGCGCCATCGTTTTGGGCCGCGGCGGCGACCGCATCCGCCGCATCCGCGAAGCGGCGCAGGCCGAACTCCGCGACGCGCTCGACCGGAAGGCGCATCTCTTCCTGTTCGTAAAGGTGCGCGAGAACTGGAGCGAGGATCCGGAGCGCTACGCCCCCTGGGCGCTCGATTTCAACGCGGAGTGACGGCCGGAGTGACCGGTTGATCGAATGGCGCGACCACGGGGTCGTCCTGTCCGCCCGGCCCTTTGGCGAGGACGGCCTGTTGGTCCGGGCGCTGACGCGGGAGCATGGCCTGCATGCCGGCCTCGCGCGCTGGACGACGCGGCGCCGCAGGGACGGCTTCGTGCTGCAGCCGGGCGTCGAGGCGGACATGACCTGGCGGGCGCGCCTCGCCGACCAACTGGGCGCCTGGTCGTTGGAGCCGGTGCGTGACCATGCCGGGTTCTGGCTCGACGATCCGCGCCGCCTCGCCGCCGTCGCCTCGGCCGCCGCGCTGACGGAAGCGGCGCTCGCCGAACGGGAGCCGCATCCGTCGCTCGCCGCCGGCCTTGAAGCTTTCCTCAGGGCGCTCGCGTCGGACGCCTGGCCGGCGGCCTATGTTCTTTGGGAGATCGGCATGCTGGCGGAGCTGGGCTTCGCGCTGGACCTGAAGACATGCGCCGCCACCGGCGCCACGGAGGACCTCGTCTACGTTTCGCCGCGCACCGGCCGCGCCGTCTCCCGCGAAGCCGGCGCCGCCTATCACGACCGCATGCTGCCGCTGCCGGCGTTCCTCTCGGGCGAGGGCGATCTCGACGACGCCAGCGTCGCGGCGGGCCTCAAGCTCAGCGGCCATTTCCTCGCCCGCGACGTGCTGGGCGCGCTCAACCGGGATATCCCCACGGCGCGTCTCCGGTTTCAGGACATGTTCCGCGAATCTGATATAGACGAGCCATGAACGAGCAGTCGCCCGCTAACGGGGACGAAGGCGGCAACGTCCGCCCCGAGCCCTTCTCCCGCGCGCTTTCCGAGCGCTACCTGGCCTATGCGCTCTCGACGATCACGTCGCGTTCGCTGCCGGACGCGCGGGACGGGCTGAAACCGGTCCACCGCAGGCTGGTCTACGCCATGCGCGAGCTCGGGCTGAACCCGGCCGCCGCCTTCAAGAAGTGCGCCCGCGTCGTCGGCGACGTGATGGGCAAGTACCACCCGCATGGCGACAGCGCGATCTACGACGCGATGGCGCGCCTCGCCCAGGACTTCGCCGTCCGCTATCCGCTGGTCGACGGCCAGGGCAACTTCGGCAATATCGACGGCGATAACCCGGCGGCGATGCGCTACACCGAAGCGCGGTTGACCGCGGTCGCCGAAGCCCTCCTCGACGGCATCGAGGAGGACGCGGTCGATTTCCGCGAGACCTATGACGGTGAGGATCAGGAGCCGGTCGTTCTGCCGGCGGCCTTCCCGAACCTGCTGGCGAACGGCGCCCAGGGCATCGCGGTCGGCATGGCGACCAACGTGCCGCCGCACAATGTGGACGAACTCTGCGAAGCCCTGCTCCAGCTGATCAAGCGCCGCTCGACCGATATGGACGAACTGCTGGCGCTGGTGCCGGGGCCGGACTTTCCCACGGGCGGCGTCATCTGCGAGGCGCCCGACGTCATCGCCGAGGCCTACCGGACCGGCCGCGGCGCGCTTCGCCTGCGCGCGCGCTGGGAGCTCGAGGAGATGACGCGCGGACAGTGGCGCGCCGTCGTCACCGAAATCCCCTACCAGGTCTCCAAAAGCCGGCTAATCGAGAAGACCGCCCAACTTCTGGAGGACAAGAAGCTTTTCCTGCTGGCCGACATCCAGGACGAGTCGGCGGAGGACGTGCGGATCGTGCTCACGCCCCGCTCCCGCGCCGTCGATCCGAAGGCGATGATGGAGCAGCTCTTCCGGCTGACCGAGTTCGAAACGCGCGTCTCGATCAACCTGAACGCGCTCGACGCCGACGGTTCGCCGCGCGTCATGTCGCTGAAGGAACTGCTGGAAATTTTCCTGGACCACCGCCGCGAGGTGCTGGTCCGGCGCAGCCGCTTCCGCTTGGCGCAGATCGCGCGCCGGCTGGAAACGCTCGCGGGCTATATGGTCGTGTACCTCAACCTCGACGAGGTGATCCGGATCATCCGTGAGGAAGACGATCCGAAGGCCGAACTGATCCGGACGTTCACGCTGACCGAGCTTCAGGCCGACGCCATCCTCAATATGCGCCTTCGGTCCCTCCGTCGTTTGGAGGAGATGGAGATTCGGCGGGAGATGACCGAGCTGGAGACGGAGCAGGCCGAACTCGCCGAACTCATGGAATCGGACGCGAAGCAGTGGCGCAGGGTGGGGGCCGAAATCCGCGACATGCGGAAGACCTTCGGCAAGGACACGTCGCTCGGCCGGCGCCGGACCAGCATCCAGGGCCCGCCCGCCGAGGTCGAGGTGCCGCGGGCCGCCGAGGTCGAGCGCGAACCGATCACCGTCGTCTGCTCCGCCCAGGGATGGCTCCGCGCCATGCGGGGCCATTTGGCGGCCGACGCCGAGCTCAAATACAAGGACGGCGACCAGGAGCGGTTCCGCTTCCACGCCCAGTCGACCGACCGGATCCTGGCGCTTGCGACCGACGGGCGCGTCTATACGCTGGACGGCGACAAGCTGCCGGGCGGACGCGGCGCCGGCGAGCCGATCCGCCTGCTGGCGGACATCGCGGCCGACGCCGACATCGTCGAAATACTGGTCGCCCCGGCGTCGGGCCGGATGCTGATGGCGTCCGACGACGGCCGGGGCTTCCTCGCGCCGGCCGATGCGCTCGCGGCGCAAACGCGTTCGGGCCGCATGGTGCTGAACGTGAAGGCGCCGGCCAGGGCCGTCATCATGCGGCCCATTGCGGACGACGCCGACCAGATCGCCGTCGTCGGCGAGAACCGGCGCCTCCTGATTTTCCCGATCGACGACATGCCGGAGATGGGCCGCGGCCGCGGCGTCATCCTGCAGCGCTACAAGGGCGGCGGCCTTGCCGACGCCATCGGCTTCCGGTTGGCGGACGGCCTGAAGTGGCCGTCCGGCGACCGGGTGCGGCACGAAACCGAACTCGCCGCCTGGCAGGGCAAGCGCGCCCAGGCCGGCACGGCGCCGCCGTTCGGCTTCCCGAAGCCGCCCAAGTTCTTCCCCGAGCTTGAATAGCGCCGGCGCGACCTCCGCCCCGCCGGGCGGGAAGGCGCGGTCGCTCGCGATCCTGGTCGTCGCGATCATCGCGCCGATGTCGCTCTGGTTCGTTTCGGCGGCCGTACTGCCGGAGATGCTGAAGGAGGCGGCCCTGTCGCCCGGCCGGCAGGCGGCGTTGTCGAGCGCGGTGCAGATCGGGTTCGTGATCGGCGCCCTTCTTTCCGCGTTCTTCGGCCTGCCCGACCGCTTCGACCCGCGCCGGGTGTTCGCCGCCGCCTCGCTGCTGGCGGCCGGCGCCAACGCCGCGTTGCTCTGGGTCCCGGTCGGCGGCGACGCCGCCGTCTTGGCCCGGCTTGCGACCGGCGGCCTGCTCGCCGGCGTCTACCCCGTCGGTATGAAGATCGCGATCGGCTGGGGCCTGAAGGACCGCGCCTCGATCGTCAGCATGCTGATCGGCGCCCTGACCTTCGGCGCGGCCGTGCCGCACCTGGCAGCGCTCGGCGGCGGCGCGGACTGGCGGCTGACCGTCGCCATGACGTCGCTGGCGTCCGTCGCCGCCAGTCTCGCGGTCTTCGCGGTCGCGCTCGGCCCCCACCACCGGACCGCGCCGCGCTTCGACCCGCGCGCCATCCTGACCGCTTGGACCAACCGCAAGGTGCGCCTCGCCTATGCCGGCTATTTCGGCCACATGTGGGAGCTCTATTCCATGTGGGCCTGGATCGACGTCATCGCGGCCGC
>DAINCG010000015.1:0-404 GCA_036732525.1 Pseudomonadota bacterium
CGCCGACGCCGAGCGGCGGGCGCAGTACCAGGCCTCGCTCGACTACATGGACCTCGCCGGCGGCTCCGCCGTCCGCGACATCCCGATCGACCGGGTCTTCATCGGCTCCTGCACCAATGGGCGGATCGAGGACCTGCGCGCCGCCGCCGCCATCGCGCGCGGCCGGCAGGCGAAGGTCCCGACGATCGTCGCGCCCGGCTCCATGCCGGTGAAGCGCCAGGCGGAATCCGAAGGCCTCGACCGCATCTTCCGGGAAGCCGGGTTCGAGTGGCGGGAGGCCGGCTGCTCGATGTGCGTCGCGATCAACGGCGACATCGCGCAGGCGGGCGAGCACGTCGCCTCCACCTCCAACCGCAACTTCCGGGGCCGGCAGGGCCAGGGCGCCCGCACCCACCTGATGAGCC
>DAINCG010000015.1:414-5124 GCA_036732525.1 Pseudomonadota bacterium
GTGTCGATCCCGGCGTCGCCGAAAATGGCGTCGCCGCCGCCGCCGCCGTTCAGGGCCGCATCGGCGACGTTCGCGACTTCGCAGCAAGGACCGACTGACACACATGGATTTCACATTTTCGACGGAGCATGACGCGCTCCGCGACACCGTGCGCCGGCACATGGAGACCGATGCCCGCCCCCTCGTCCGCGCCGCCGACGACGACGAGCGCTTTCCGGTTCATCTGTTCAAGCGCTGGGGCGAGCTCGGCATGCTGGCGGCCCGATATCCCGAGGAAGACGGCGGCGTCGGCATGGACAAGGTCTCCGACTGCATCGTCCGGGAGGAGATCGGCCGCGTCTCGCAGGCCTTCTGCGCCGCCTTCTCCGCCCACAGCCATCTCGGCATCTGGCCGATCTGGAAGGCCGGCACGCCGATGCAGCGGGAGCAATATTTCCGACCGGGCGCGATGGGCGAGAAGATCGCCTGCTTCGGCCTGTCCGAGCCCGACGGCGGCTCCGACATCCGGGCCATGAAGACGCGGGCGGAGAAGGTCGAGGGCGGCTGGCGCATCAACGGCGCCAAGCTCTACATCACAAATGCGCCGGTCGCCGATTTCATGACCCTGGCCGCCAGGACCAAACCGGACCTCACCATCGACGCGGTCAGCCTCTTCATCGTCGACCTGCCGGCCAAGGGCGTGCAGATCGACCATCTGGCGAAGGAAGGCCTGCGCGGGTCGGAAACCGGCCTCGTCCACATCGACGACCTGTTCGTGCCCGACAGCTGCCTCCTGGCCGAGCGGGAGGGAACCTATTCGATCATCCTGGAGAGCCTCAGCGAGAACCGGGTCGGCGTCGCGGCTAGCGTGCTCGGCGTCGCGCGGGGCGCCTTCGAGGAGGCGCTGGAGTTCGCGAAGACCCGAATCGTGCGCGGCAAGCCAATCATCGAATACCAGGCCGTCGCCCACCGTCTGGCCGACATGGCGACGGACATCGAGACGGCGCGCTGGATGGTCTACTGGGGGGCCTGGCAGGTCGACCGGGGCACGCTGACCGACGCCGCGGCCGCCAAGGTCAAGCTGGTCGCGAGCGAGGCCGCCATGCGCGTCACCGAAAACGCCATCCGCGTCCTTGGCGGCGCCGGCATCATGCGCGACCACCGCGTCGGCATGCACCACCGCGACGCCCTCGTCTACATCATCGGCGAAGGCACCAGCGACATCCAACGCAACATCATCGCACGGGCGTTGAAGCGGGAGGGGTGAGGCGTCAGGCGCCTCACATATCCGGCGGATCGGTGACGATGGACTTGAGGGCCGGGACGGGCTGGCTGAGTTTGGCGAAGTCCGGGCGCGGGCGGGCGGTGTCGGGGTTGGTCGCCATCGCCTGCTCCAGGGCGTGGGCGGCGGCCAGGAGTTCGGCGTCGCGGCCATAGCGGCCGACGAGTTGGAAGCCGAAGGGCATGCCGTTCTGATCGACGCCGCAAGGCAGCGCGATCGCCGGGTGCGCGCTCATCGTCACGCCATAGGCCACGCCCATCCAGGTGTAATACTTGTCGAGCGTCTGGCCGTTCATCTCCATCGGCGCCAGCGTCTCCCACGGGAAGGGCGACATCGGCGTAATCAGGGTGATGAAGAGGTCGTAGTCCTGCAGGAATTCGGCATAGCGGCGGTAGTGCGCCGTGTGCTCGGCATGCGCCCAGGCGACATCGGCGAGCGACATGCTGGCGCTGAGCTCGTAGTTGGCGACCACGTTCGGGCCGAGCTTCGACTTGTCCGCGTCGTACTGCGCCTTGTAGCGCTGGGCATAGCTCAAGGCCCGGATGACGTCGAAGGCGCGGTCGAGACCGCCAGGCTCGGGCGTCGCTTCCTCGAAGGACCGGAAATAACCCTTGAGCGCGGCCATCTTGGCGTCGAACACCGGACGGTAGGCGTCGTCGACCGGCGCGAAGCCCTGATCGGCGCTGTAGGCGACGCGGAGACGGCCGAGATCGACCCGGTCGAGTCCTAGGACCTCCGAAGCCGGCGCGCCGCGCGAGAGCGGATCGGCCGCGCAGGACCCGACCTGGGCGGACAACAGGAGGCAGGCGTCCTCGACCGTACGGCCCATCGTGCCGACGACGGAAAGCGGCGACCAGCCGAACGGCGTCTTGTCGTTCGGCACATAGCCCGGCGTCGCGCGGAAGCCGACGACGCCGCACCAGGCCGCCGGATTGCGCAGCGAGCCGCCGGTGTCCGAGCCCGTGGCGATCGGCATCATGTCGCACGCGAGCGCCGCCGCCGAGCCGCCGGAGGAGCCGCCCGCCGTCTTCATCGGCTCGAACGGATTGCCGGTGGCGCCCCAGACCGGATTGCGGCTGTTCGAGCCCGCGCCGAACTCCGGCGTATTGGTCTTGCAGAACAGATTGGCGCCGGCCGCGCGGACCTGGCCCACCATGAAGTTGTCGCGGTCGGGAATGTCGTTCTTGTGCAACGGCGAGCCCAAGGTGGTGCGGAGGCCGGCGGTCGCGTCCAAGTCCTTCACGCCGCAGGGCAGGCCATGCAGCAGGCCGAGCTCTTCGCCCGCCATGACGGCCGCCTCGTCCCGCTTCGCCTGTTCCCGCGCCCGGTCGAAATCCCGCGCGCAGATGGCGTTGACCGCCGGATCGATCGCCTCGATCCGCGCGATGCAGGCGTCGAGCAGTTCGACGGGCGACAATTGCCGCGCGCCGATCATGCGGCGGAGTTCGACGGCGGAAAGCGTTACGAGTTCGCTGGCGGACATGGACGGGTTCCTTCGGGACGAATTGCGCGGACGCGGAAGAATAAGCGAGCTAGCCCTCGCCTTCGAAATTAAGCGGCGCCGGCTCGACCACTGCGAGCCGGCCGTCGCGGACGCCGACGATGGCGTAGTTGCGCTCGACGCCGCCGTCGCGGGAGAGACGGAACGGCCCCTCGACGCCCCGGAAGCCCTGCGCGGTCGTCAGGTCATAGGCGCCGAGGCCCTTGGCGCCGGCAGACTGGCCGGCATATCCGGCCATCAGCACCATGTCGTAGACGATCGCCGCGCCCCTGGCCGGCGCCCGGCCGAACGCGGCCTGGTAGCGGCGGCGGAAGTCCGCCGTGGCCGCCGGGTCGGGGCCCGCATAGACGGCGCGGCCGAACGACGGCAGCGACGCCAGGCCGACGCTTTCCCAGCGATCCAGGCCAAGCAGCATGGGCGCGCCGCCTTGCGTCACGGCGGCGATCGCGCGCGCGATCGGCGGCAATTGCTCGGCCGGGAACGGCAGGAAGAGCGCGCCGTTCGGCCCGGCGGCGTTGAGCGCGCTCGCGACGATGGCGGCGAGCGAGTCCGGCGAGCCGGTGTCCGAGATATAGCCTGCCTGCGCGACGACGATGCCGCGCGTGGCCGCTGCCCCCTGGAGGCCGGCCAGCGCCGCCTCGCCATAGGCCGTCTGCGGCGCCAATGCCGAAATCCGAAGGACGCCCTGCCGGCTCGCATAGTCGACGACGCGGGTGGTCATCGCTTCCGGCGCGTGGCCCATGGCGAAGACGCCCGGCGCGGAGAGCCGCCGGTCGCCGCGCAGCAGCAGGATCGGCGCGCCGCTCGCCGTCGCCGCGCGAACGACTCCGGGCCCGCCAATGGCGAGCGCGGGGCCGACGATGGCGCTGGCCCCGGCCGCGACGGCGTCGACGGCCGCGGCCCCCGCCCCGTCGGGCACGCCGCGTGTGTCTCGCGGCACAAGCTCCGCCGGGCGCGCCAGATTCTGGTCGAAGAGCGCCAGCGCCGCCGCATCCAACAGGTTCTGGCCGTAGTCCGCATAGTCGCCCGTCAGCGGAAGCAGCAGGCCGATGCGGATGGGCGTCCCTGCGCGCGGCGCGCCGGCGTCAGCCGGGGCGGCGTAGCGCGGCAGCCGCCCTTCAGACCAGCGCCGTTCGGCGACGCTGCCCTCGCCCGTCGTCTCGGCGCATGCGCCGAGCGCAAGCGCCGCGGCCAGCGCGGCCAGGATCGAAGCGCGGCGGCCCATCATTCGTTACAATCCGCCAGTGTCGTCGCGTCCGGCATATGCTGTTGCGCCGTCCCTCGCTGTCCCTCGTTCCGGTCTGGAGACCGAACCGCCTTGTCCGCCCCCCAAGATCGCGCCGACCGTAGCACGGAGCCGCTGGCCTCCGGGCTATACATTGTGGCCACGCCGATCGGCAATGCGCGGGACATCACGCTGCGGGCGCTCGACGTGCTGGCGGCCGTCCACGCCATCGCCGCGGAGGACACGCGGGTGACGCGCCGACTGCTCGACCTGCACGGGCTGAAGGCGCCGGCGCTTGTCCGCTATGACGAACACGGCGCGGAGCGGGCGCGGCCGGGCCTGCTGGCGCGGCTCGAAGCCGGCGAGGCGGTGGCGCTCGCGACCGACGCCGGCACGCCGCTCGTCTCCGACCCCGGCTACCGCCTGATCGAGGCGGCGATCCAGGCCGGCCATAAGATCGTGCCGATCCCCGGACCGTCTGCGCCGCTCGCCGCGCTCGCGCTCTCCGGGCTGCCGGCGGACCGCTTCACCTTCGCGGGCTTCCCGCCCTCGCGCCAGGGCCAGCGGCGGACCTTCCTCGCCGAGGTCAAGGATATCCCCTCGACGCTCATCTTCTTCGAGAGCGTGCGCCGGCTCGCCGAATCGCTCGCCGACATGGCGCTGGTGCTGGGCGACCGCCCGGCCTGCGTCGGCCGGGAGCTCACCAAGCTGCACGAAGAGGCC
>DAINCG010000015.1:5158-6170 GCA_036732525.1 Pseudomonadota bacterium
GACCTCGCCCGCCACTATGCCGAGGCGGGGCCGCCCAGGGGCGATGCGACCGTGGTGGTTGGGCCGCCGCTCGAACAGGCGGCCGATCCGGCGGCTCTCGATGCGACGCTGGAACGGCTGCTCGGCACGCATTCGGTCAAGGACGCGGCCCGCCTCGCCGCCCTGGAGGTCGGCGTTTCGCGGTCGGAGGCCTATGCCCGCGCGCTTGCGCTGAAGGCGGACGATTGACGGTGCCGAAACAATTCACGGGCGAACGGCGCCGGCGGGAACGACGCGGCCGCGCGGCGGAAACGCTGGCCGTCTGGGCGCTTCGGCTGAAGGGCTATCGGATCATCGCGCGGCGCGCCGCGACGCCCTATGGCGAAATCGACATCCTGGCGGCGCGCGGCGACGTGCTCGCGGTCGTCGAGGTCAAGGCGCGGCCCGACATCGCCGCCGGCATAGCGGCCGTGCAGCCGAGGCAGCGGCGGCGCATCGAGCAGGCGGCGGCTTGGTACGCCGGCCGGAAACCCGCGCTGGCGCGCCGCAGGCTGCGCTTCGACATTGTCGTTGTCACGCCACGGCGCTGGCCCCACCATATCGGCGACGCTTGGCGGCCCGATTGACTCCCGGCCGCCGGAAAGGAGCGAGCTGCATGCCTCGGGCAGACGCCCCGCCGTGGGCCGAAGACCCTCTCGGCTACCTGACGGAGTTGGGCCAGGGCCCGGAGACGGGCTTCGATCCGGGCGCCGCCGCCCTCGCTTTCGCGGCGATCGAACGTCCCAAGGCGGCGCTTGGGCGGTATCTCGCCCACCTGGACAGCTTGGCCGACGCGGTCGCCGCCTTCCGCCCGGAAGCGCCCGACGCGATGGCGGCCGCGCTCGCCGCCGTCGTCCACGAGGAATTCGGCTATCAGGGCGACCGCCAGACCTATGACGACCTGCAGAACGCCAGCCTGATCCGGGTGATCGACCGGCGGCGCGGACTGCCGGTGGCGCTCGGCATTCTGCACCTGTCGATCGCGCACCGGCTC
>DAINCG010000015.1:6205-16780 GCA_036732525.1 Pseudomonadota bacterium
GGATCATGTCCGGCCTCGCCTTTCCGAGCCATTTCCTGTTGAGCCTGGACCATGGCGGCATGCGGCTGCCGCTTGACCCGTTCGACCAGGCGCGGGTGCTGACCGCCGCCGATATGCGCCGGCTGCTGAAGTCGATGCTGGGCGAGGACGCCGAACTGACAACAGAGCACTATCAGCCGGTCAGCGATCAGGCCGTGCTGCTGCGCCTGCAAAACAACATCAAGCTCCGCCGTCTGAAGGCCGGCGACATCGCCGGCGCGCTCAGGACGGCGGAGGCGATGCGCGCCTTCGCGCCCGGACAGATCGAACTGCTGCGCGAGGTCGCGCTGATGCACATGCGGCTGGAGAACGTCGGCGAGGCGATCCGCTGCTTCGAGACCTATCTCGGCGCGGAGCCGGACGCCACGCTGCGGCATCGGGCGGCGTCGCTGCTCCAGGAACTTAAGAACAAGCTGAACTGACCATGGTCCTTTCCGCCAATCCCCTGTTGGCCGCCGTCGAGGCGCCGCCGGTCGCCGTCGTGCAGAGCTGGACCGCCAGCCGCAACTTCCCGGCCGACCGGCCGCTGCTTGATCTGGCCCAGGCGGCGCCCGGCTGGCCGATGGCGGAGGAGCTTGCAGCGAACCTGGCCGGCCGCATGACCGACCCGGCCTTCGCCCGCTATGCGCCGATCCTGGGGCACGAGGCGCTCCGCGCGGCGCTCGCGGCCGAGACGCGAGCGGTCTATGGCGGCGACGCGGCCGCCGGCGACGTCGCGATCACGGCGGGCTGCAACCAAGCCTTCGTCGTCGCCATCCTGGCGCTCGCCCGCGCCGGGGACGCGGTCATTCTGCCGGCGCCCTGGTACTTCAATCACAAGATGACGCTCGACATGTTCGGGATCGAGGCGACGCCGCTGCCCTGCCGGCCGGAGGACGCCATGGTCCCGGACCCGGACGCGGCGGCGCGGCTGGTGACGCCCAGGACGCGCGCCATCGTGCTGGTCAGCCCGAACAACCCGACGGGCGCGGTCTATCCGGCCGACGTGATCGCCCGCTTCGCTGCTCTCGCCGAGAAGACGGGCGCCGCGCTGATCGTCGACGAGACCTATCGGGACTTTCTCGGCGCCGAGGCCGCGCCGCACGACCTTTTCCGGGACGCCGGCTGGCGCGACCGACTTGTGCAGCTCTACAGCTTCTCCAAGGCCTATGCGATGCCGGGCCTCCGCGTCGGCGCGGTCGTCGCGGGTCCCGCCGTGATCCAAGGCGTGCAGAAGGCCATGGATTCGATCGCGATTTGCGCCGCGCAGCCGGGCCAGGCGGCCGCCCTCTACGGCCTGGAAAGGCTCGGCGCCTGGCGGCGGGCGAAGGCGGCCGAAATGACGGCACGCCTCGACGCCTTCCAGGCGGCGATGGCGCCGGTTCAGGACCGTTTCCCCATCGTCTCCGCGGGCGGCTTCTTCGCCTATTGCCGCCACCCGTTCGACGCCGACGCGATGAGCGTCGCCAAGCGCATGGCCGACGAGGCGTCGATCATGGCGATGCCGGGCTCCGCCTTCGGGCCGGGCCAGGAGGGCGCGATCCGCTTCGCCTTCGGCAATATCGCGCCGGAAGCTGCGGCCGAAGTCGGCGCACGGCTTGCGGCGCTCGCAAAATAGCGCCAAATCCATCGGCAAATTTGCGGGAGGTTCTGCCATGACGGGCTATGCGGCGCCGTTGAAGGAAATTCGGTTCGCGCTGGAAGCGGTCGCGGGCCTGGAACGGCTGGCCGAACTGCCGGGCCTGGAGGACGCGCAGCCCGAACTCGTCGCCGCCGCGCTTGAGGAAGCCGGCAAGTTCGCCGCCGGCGTCCTGGCGCCGCTGCAGCGCGTCGGCGACACCCAGCCGCCGCGCATCGAAAACGGCGTCGTGCGGACATCTCCCGGCTGGGCCGACGCCTACAAGCAATACGTGGCCGCCGGCTGGAACGGCCCCGCCTTCGATCCCGAAATCGGCGGCGGCGGCCTGCCCTGGGCGGCGGCGACGGCGCTTAACGAGATGTGGGGTTCGGCCTGCCTTTCCTTCTCGCTGGGACCGCTTCTGACGCAGGGCGCGATCGACCTGCTGGAGGCGCACGGCGCCGACGCGCAGAAGGCGCTCTACCTCGAAAAGCTGGTCTCCGGCGAGTGGACCGGCACGATGAACCTGACCGAGCCGCAGGCGGGGTCCGACGTCGGCGCGCTCCGCACGCGGGCCGTCCCGGAGGGCGACCACTACCGGATCAAGGGCCAGAAGATCTTCATCTCCTATGGCGACCACGACATGACGGACAACATCGTCCATCTGGTGCTTGCCCGGATCGAGGGCGCGCCGGCCGGCATTCGCGGCGTCTCGCTCTTCGTCGTGCCGAAGTTCCTGGTGAACGAAGACGGCAGTTTGGGCGCCCGCAACGACCTTCGGCCCGTCTCGCTGGAGCACAAGCTCGGCATCCACGGCAGCCCGACCTGCGTCATGTCCTATGGCGACGACGAGGGCGCGATCGGCTGGCTGGTCGGGCAGGAGAACGGCGGCATCCAGGCGATGTTCACCATGATGAACAACGCCCGCCTCGGCGTCGGCCTCCAGGGCCTTTCGGTCGCGGAACGCGCCTTGCAACAGGCGACCGCCTTCGCCGAAGACCGGAAGCAGGGCCGCGATCCCGAAACCGGCGCCGAAAACGCGCCGATCCGCCGCCACCCGGACGTCCGCCGCATGCTGGTCACGATGCAGGCGGAAACGGAAGGCATGCGCGCCCTCAGCTACTGGGTCGCCGCCCGCATGGACGAGGCGCGGCGCGGCCAGGATGCGGATGCGCGCGCCCGGTCGCAGCGATTGCTCGATCTGCTGATCCCGGTGGTGAAGGCCTACTGCACGGACCGGGGCGTCGAGGTCGCGTCGACCAATGTCCAGGTGCATGGCGGCATGGGCTTCATCGAGGAGACGGGCGCCGCCCAGATCCTGCGCGACGCCCGGATCGCGCCGATCTACGAAGGCACCAACGGCATCCAGGCGATGGACCTGCTCGGCCGAAAGCTCGCGCGCGACGGCGGCGCGGCGATGGCGGAACTCATCACGCTGATGCGCGCCGACTTGGATGCGATGGCCGCCGGTCCGGTCGCGGATATCGCGACGGCCGTCGCGCGCGGCGTCGATGCGCTGGAGGCTGCGACGGAAGGGCAGGTCGCCCGCTTCGGCCAGAACCAAGCCGCCGCCGCCGCCGCCGCCGTCGACTATCTGGAGCTGACGGGGCGCACGTTCGCCGCCTGGCTGCTCGCCAAGGGCGCCCGAATGGGCCGCTGACGACGCGGGCTTCGCGGCGGAACGCGTCGCGGTCGCCCGCTTCTTCGCCGCCCGCCTGCTGCCGCCGGCGATCGCCTTGGCGGAGACGCTGGGCGCGGGCGCCGACGCCGTCCTTGCCTTCCCCGAAGCGGCCGCCTGACCGCCGGCATGGCGGAGGACGCGCCGCCCCTGCCGCTGCCGCAGCCGACCGACGTCGACCGCCCCTTCTGGGAAGCGGCGACGGAAGGCCGGCTGTTGCTGCAACGCTGTCGGGCGACCGGCGCCGTCTGGGCGCGCCCCCAGGCCGCCTCGCCCGCGACCGGACGGACAGCGGACGTCGAGTGGTTCGAAGCCCGGGGCTTCGGCCGCGTCTTCAGCTTCACCGTCGTCCGGCATGCGCCCGACCCGGCGTTCCAGGCCCGCTCGCCCTACGTCCTCGCCCTGATCGACCTCGACGAGGGCGCCCGCATGTTGGCCGGCGTCGTCGGCCCGGACGCGCTCGAAACCCGCATCGGCGACCCGGTCCGCGTCGTCTTCGAAGCCCGCGGCCACGGTTTCAATGCGCCGCAGTTCGTGCGCAATCACTGAAGGATCCGTCATGCCCCAAAACCGCCACGTCATCGATCTCTCCGGCAAGGTCGCCCTCATAACCGGCGGGAGCCGGGGGTTGGGGCGGGCGATTGCGCTGGCCTACGCGGAGGCCGGCGCGGACATCATCGTCGCGTCCCGGAAGCTCGACGCCTGCGAGGCCGTGGCGGCGGAGATCGAGGCGATGGGGCGGGCGGCGCTGCCGGTCGCGGCCAACGTCGGCGACTGGGCGGCCTGCGATGCGCTGATCGACGCCGCCTATGCCCGCTTCGGGCGTGTCGACGTCCTGGTCAACAACGCCGGCAAGTCGCCGCTCTACGACAGCCTGACCGGCATCGACGAGAAGCTCTACGACGCGGTGCTCGATCTGAACCTGAAGGGCCCGTTCCGTCTCTCCGCCGTCATCGGCGAGCGCATGGCGGCGGGCGACGGCGGGTCGATCGTCAACATCTCCAGCATCGCCGCGATCCGGCCGCAGCGGCATATCGTGACCTATGCCGCCGCCAAGGCCGGCCTCAATGCAATGACGGAAGCCATGGCCGACGCGCTCGGCCCCAAGGTGCGGGTCAACTGCATCATGCCCGGCCCCTTCCTGACGGACATCTCGAAGGCCTGGGACATGGAGAAATTCCAGAAGCGCGCCGACGAGCAGATCGCGCTCCGCCGCGGCGGCGAGGCGGAGGAGATCGTCGGGGCCGCCCTCTACCTCGCCTCCGACCACGCGAGCTTCACGACAGCCGCCATCATCCGCGTCGACGGCGGCTGTCGCTAGACGAAGCTCAGTAGAGCGCCACCGGATTGCCCGGCGAGCCCGTCGCGCCCTTCATCTTGAGCGGCGCCCAGACGAACAGGAACTCATAGGCCTTGTCGGCGACGAGCTGGCTGAGGTCCAGGTTCTCGATGTTCCAGATGCCGCGCCGGGTCTGGAGCTGCATGTGGCATTCGAACGGCTTGTCGGCGTTCTCGCCGGGCACCGCTTCGACCGCCCAGGTGTCCGCCCCGGTCAGGATGATCTTCTTCTCCGCCAGATATTCGCAGGCGGAGATGCCGAAGCCCGGCTCGCCCGCATTGAACTTGGCGACGCGCGACTGCTTCTCGGCCGCGTCGAATTTGTCCCAGTCCTTCGGGTCCCAGATATTGCCATGGCCGGTGTAGAGGAAGACGCAGTCGCCCTCTCCGATCGGCGCGATGCCCTGCGCCTTCACCATCGCTTCGACGTCGGCGTCGGTGATGATGCCGGGATCGCCCTTGCCCGACGGCACGGCGAGCGGCCCGCCCCGATAGGCGGCCGCGTCCAGCAGCACGCCCCGGCACACGAAGCCCTTCTGCGCCACGTGCTCCACGCCGAGCGGCCCGACGCCATAGGCAGTGACGTCCGCGTCTTCCAGAAAGCGGCCGTTGTAGAAGAAGTCGCCCTTCGAGGTCATGACGCCGATGTGGCCCGGACCGTCGAACTGGGTGCCGATCTGGCCGATTTCGGTCGCGAGATACTCGTCGTTGTAGACAAGCTTGTGGGAGCCGAACGGCCCGCCCGTCGGCAGACCCGGAATGGTCAAGCGCCAGCCGCGCGAGCCGAATGCCGGCGCGTCGCCCTGGTAGACCTTGCCGAGGGTGGCGACCTTGCCCTGCTTCACAAGGCCGACCGCCTTCATGACCAGTTCGGATGTCGTCCGGTTGACCGCGCCGGCCTTGTCGTCGGGACCCCATTCGCTGGGCGCCCAGTTCTGCTGCAGCGGGGCGTCGTTGACGTCCTGTGCTGCGACGGGCCCGCCGGCCGCCGCAAGCAACGCGGTCAGAATGCCGCCGATCGCGAGTTTCGCACGCATTGTCGTTCCTCCCATTGTCGTTGCACGACAGGGGAAGGCTACGCCGCCGCGACGATTTTCGGAACCGCAGACACGGTTGCCGTATTCGATGATAGAGCCCCACGCCGCAGCGCCGCAGAAAACGATGTCCGACGACGACCAAAAACTCACCCAAATGACCGAACGGATCGAGGAGACCGCCGAGGACGCTGACGGCTCGCCGACGATCGGCGACGTGCTCGCGGCCACGGGCAGCCAGAGCATTGGCCCCGTCCTCTTCGCGCCGGCGCTGATCGCCCTTTCGCCCATCGGCGGCGTGCCGCTCGTGCCGACGACCATGGGCATCGTGATCATGCTGTTCGCGGTCCAGCTCCTCGCCGGACGACGCGAGCTTTGGCTGCCGGACTTCATCGCCCGCCGCGAACTGCCGGCCGACAAGGTCGAAGGCGCCGCGCGACGGCTGGAGAAGGTCATGCGGCCGATCGACCGGCGCCTCGGCGTTCGCTGGACCTGGGCGACGGGACGGACGGGCGCGATCGTCGTCGGCGTTCTCTCGATCCTGCTCGCGGCGTCGATGATCCCGCTGGAGGCCGTGCCCTTCGCCGTGTTCGCGCCGTCCCTGGCCATCACCGCGCTCGCCGCCGGCCTCACGACGAACGACGGCGTGCTGGTCGTCGCCGGCGTCGTCATTTCCTCCGCGACGGTGGTGCTGCTCGTGAAGTTGGCGGCCGGCTGGCTTTAGAGAATCCAGCAGGCGAGCACGACGGCCGGGACCGCAATCAGCAATCCGATCACGATGATCCGGTTGATCTTGTCCGGTAGCCAACGGCGGAGCTCGCGGGTAAACCCGTCCGCTTCCTTCGGGTCGAGCGGCGGGCCGCCGCCGATCCAGGCCTCGTTGGCGAGGCGGCGGATCGTGCCGGCCGACGCCCCCCGGACGACGAACAGCACGACGAAGACGGCGAGCATGCCGACGAAGAGTTCCGGCTGGCCGCGCCAGGTGTCGAGCCAACCATGGGCAAATCCCGGCAGGATCCAGGCGGCGCCGTCCAGGACCCAGCCGACCGGCGCCGCGTAGAACGCGTCCGTCGGCGGCCGTTCCGCCGCGAGGAACGGCAAGAGGGCGAAGGCGATCAGCGCGCCGATGAAGCAGTTGTAGACGCCGCGCCCCCAGAAGACCGCGTCGCGCGCCCTCTCCTGACGGGCGAAGCGGGCGCGGCGTTCATCCGGCCCTTCATATTCGGGCGCCGTCATGCCGTCGGTCGTCACGACCTCGTAGTCCTCGGGCAAGGCGATCGGCGCATAGGGCGTGACGTCCCGGCGTATGCGTTCGAAGACGCTGGCATGGATTTTCGGGCGCGCGACCCGGACATGGGCCCCGTCGGGGTCGTCGGAAAGGCGGTCGATATATCGCGGATGGTAGCGGTAGAGCGCCGCCAGGCCTTTGCGGGAATTATGCTCCTTGCCGTGCGGGTCGGCTTCGGCATGGATCGCGTGCAGGGCCGCATTCTTGAACGCCAGCGCACGCGGCCCCGCGCCGTCGAGCGCCTGCAGAATCATCCACTCCAGGCTGACCTGGGCGAGCGCCGGCTCCGGATAGCCCCCGCCCACGTCCGCATGGACGCCGGAGAACCAGACCTGGCGAATGTCCCGGGGCGCGGCCGGATCGAAGCCGTCGAAGTCCAGGTTCTCGTTCCAGACGAGCGGATGGAAGGTCAGCCGTTCGTCGTCGATCGAGAGCGCCTGGGCGGCCCGCCGGACCTTGGGGCTGAGGTTCTGATTGTCGAACTTCAGCTGGAAAATGACCTTGTTCCAAAGGTCGGCCATCTCGTCGATCGGCAGTCCGTAGGCGTCGACCGTGTCCCAGACGCCCATGAACGTCACGCCGGGCGCCGGATCGTGCTTCGGGATCGAAGAAGCGTCCTCGGGGTAGATCCACTTGGCGAACAGATTGGAGAAGAACGCCCGGTCGTAGGAGCGGCGGAAAAGCAGGTATTCGCACTTCGCCTGCGCGATCAGGTCCGACTCGCTGATCCGGGTCGGCGGATTGAGCACGCCCCGCTGCAGCAGGAGCCCGGCCAGCAGGCGCACGGTGAACGCGCCGCGGCTGAACCCGAACAGGTAGATGTGGTCGCCCGGGACATAGTTCCGGCAGAGGAAGGCGTAAAGCTCGATGACGTTGCGTTTCAGCCCGAAGCCGAAGGCGCCCGCGATCGCCGCGATGCGTGTATCTTTCTGGGCGCCGACCCCGTCGTCATAGATGACGATCTGCCGGTCGGGCCGATCGGTCTCCAAGGCCTGATAGAGCCGCCAGACGTTCGTCTTGTTGAACTTGGCCGCGCTGTTGCCAGTGCCGTCCGACAGTATGACGATGTTCTTCGGCATCCGCGTTCGCCCCCGCAATCAACGCAGAACGGCCGCCGCGGAGGTCCGCGACGGCCGTCAAGTCTAACGCCAGTCAGGCTGCCGAGGCTACGCCGGCTCGAACAGCGGCAGGGAAGCGTCGTCGTTCAGGTCCTTGAACGTGACCTTCACCTTCATGCCGATCTTCACCGTGTCGTAGTCGACGTTGACGATGTTGGTCATCATCGTCGGGCCGTCGTCGAGCGTCACATAGGCGATGCAGTAGGGCTGCTTCGACCGCCGCATGACGCTGAAGGTGTAGATGACGCCCGTGCCCTTGGACTCGACGTACTCCATGTTGGTCTTGCCGGTGAACGGCGAGACCTTGCGCGGCCACCAGACGTGCTTGCCGGTGTCCGGGCACTTCGCGATCAGCAGCTTGCCCTGCTTGGTCGCGTCCCAGAACTCTTTCGTTTCCGGGCTGATCGGGGGGTGGATATAGCTTTCCTGTGGCATGGTTAGGCGTCCTCCGCGCCGATGATGACCGTGGCGCTGCCCATGCGGGTGCCGATGGACCCGCCGGTGCCGTGCGCCAACGCGATGTCGCAGTTCGGGACCTGCACCTTGGGATGCGCTTCGCCGCGCACCTGGCGCACCGCTTCCAGCACCTTCGTCATGCCGCCGCGGTTGGCCGGATGGTTGTTGCAGAGGCCGCCGCCGTCCGTGTTGAACGGCAGCTTGCCGACGCCCGAGATCAGGTTGCCGTCGGAGACGAACTTGCCGCCCTGGCCCTTTTCGCAGAAGCCCAGGTCCTCGATCGTCTCCAAGACCGTGATGGTGAAGCTGTCGTAGACCGAGGCATATTTGATGTCGGCGTGCTTGACCTTGGCTTCCTCGAAGGCCGCCGGGCCGGAATGCCGGGCGCCGGTGTAGGTCAGGTCGACATTGCCGCCGTCGAGATGCTTGATCGTCTCGCCGCCGCCCAAATACTTCACGACCGGGCGCTTCAGGGACTTCGCGATCTCCGGCTTCACCATGACGATGGCGCCGCCGCCGTCGGAGATGACGCAGCAGTCGAGCCGGTGCAGCGGGTCGGAGATCATCGGCGAGTTCACGACGTCCTCGACCGTCACCACGTCGCGCAGCATGGCGTGCTCGTTGTACTGGGCGTGGGTGGAGGCGGCGACCTTGATCCAGGCGAGCTGCTCGGAGGTCGTGCCGAACTCGTGCATGTGCCGCATGGCGGCCATGGCGTACATGTTGACGACGGTCGGGCCGTAGGGCGCCTCGAAGCCGACGTCGGGCGCGTTGTGGTCATAGACGCGCGGCGCCGTGCCGGTCGCCATGCCTTCCGAGCGGGGCCGGCCGGCCAGCGTGATCAGCGCCACGTCCGCCTTGCCGGACGCGATCGTCTGCGCGGCGTGGTTCACGTGGATCACGTAGGAGGAGCCGCCGGTTTCCGTCGTGTCGACGTGGCGGAGCTTCAGGCCCATGTATTCGGCCATCGACATGCCGCCGAGGCCGGGCGCGTCGCCCGCGCAGTAATAGGCGTCGACGTCCGAGAAGCTGAGGCCGGCGTCAGCCAGCGCGCCGGCGGCGACTTCGGCATGCAACTGGGCGAGCGACTTGTCTGGCGCCTTTCGCGTGGGATGCTCGTAGATCCCCGCGATGCAGGCCTGTCCACGGATGCTCATGGGCTTGGTTTCCCCCTTTTGAACGTTTGCTGGATCGTTGCTGGTTGCGTGTTTGCGCCGAAAGCGTAGGCGGACGGCCGCAGCGCTGGCAAGACGCCCGGCGGCAGAGCCGATGACGCCCGATGTCGCGCGCGCTAGTCTCTCACCGACAAGCGCACGCGCGGGAGGGCGGCAAATTGGCGATCGGCGTTGGACTTGGCTTGGCGGACTTGCCGTTTTCGTCCGCGGACGCCTATTGGGCGTGGGTCGATCTCTGCGAGGATGGCGGCGTCGACTCGCTCTGGCAGACCGACCGGCTGGTGTCGCCCGTGCCGCACCTGGAATGCATGAGCGCGATGGCCGCGCTGGCGGGCCGCACGCGGCGCATGAAGTTCGGCATGAACGTCGCGTCGCTCGGCCTCCGCGACCCGCTTCTGACCGCGAAGCAGTGCGCGACCATCGACTATCTCTCGAACGGTCGCCTGCTGCCGGCCTTCGGCGTCGGCTCCGCCGTGGCGCCGGACTGGGGCGCCACCGGCCGCTCGCCCAAGGGCTCGGGCAAGGTCGCGGACGAAGCGATGCTGCTCGTTACGCGCCTCTGGAAGGAGGACGCGGTCACCTTCGAAGGCGCGCACTTCCGCTACGAGAACGCCCGGATCGAGCCGAAGCCCGTACAAAAAAACCTGCCGTTCTGGATCGGCGGCTCGTCCAAGCCCGCGATTCGGCGGACGGCGAAGTACGGCACCGGCTGGCAGGCCGGCCAGGAGACCGCCGACGAACTGCCGCCCGTCCTCGACGCGATCAAGGAAGCCGTCGCGGCCGAAGGCCGCAGCATCGACGCCGACCACTACGGCGCGGGCTTCCATTTCCATTTCGGCGGCTGGGACGGCG
>DAINCG010000015.1:16791-21546 GCA_036732525.1 Pseudomonadota bacterium
CCTGCCGAAGCGTACGGCCGCCTTCGAAAAGCGGACGGGCCGGGATGCGAAGCAGCACTTCGCCGTCGGCGACGCGGACGACATTCTGAAGCGGATCGAGGGCTATGCGAACGCCGGCATCTCGAAGTTCATTCTGCGGCCGATCGGCCTGACCGACGCCGAGCTGATGGCCCAGACCGAACGGCTGATCGAAGAGGTGATTCCAGAGGCGGAGAAGCTGACCGCCAAGACCTGAAACGCGGTCAATTCCGCCAGAAGCGCGGCATCAGCAGGATCAGCACGGTAAACAGCTCCAGCCGGCCGGCGAGCATGCCGAGCGACAACAGCCATTTCGCGGCGTCCGGCAGGCCCGCGAAATTGCCCGCCGGCCCGATCTCCGGTCCGAGGCCGGGGCCGACGTTCGAGATCGCCGTCGCGGCGCCCGATATCGCGGTGATGCCGCTGACGCCGGTCAAGCTGATCGCCATCGCGAGCAGGATGAAGCAAACGATGTAGAGAAAGAAGAACGCCATGACGGAGTTGATCGTCTCGGCCGTCAGCGGCTTGCCGGCATAGCGCGCCGGCGCGACGCGGTGCGGCCGCGCCAGACGGCGCAACTGCGCCTGCGCGGCGGCGAACAGCACCTGGAAGCGGAAAATCTTGATCGCGCAGGTCGTCGAGCCCGCGCAGCCGCCGACGAACATCAGGCACAGAAACAGCGGCTGAACGAAGGCGCCCCAGGTCTCGAAGTCGCCGTGGACGAAGCCGGTCCCGGTCATGATCGAGATGACGTTGAACATCGATTCCGCGACGAACGCCAGCTAGGATTCCTCCTCCGGGTCCCAGGTCCGGCAGGCGACGGTGTAGACCGTGAAGGCGACGACCGCGATCAGGAAGCCTCGGCTCTGCGGATCGCGCAGCGCCGATCGGAACGACACCTTGATCGCCTTCAGATAGGCGATGAACGGCAGCGATCCCATAATCATGCCGAACGTCGCGACGATCGGCACCGCCTCGCCCTCGAAGGTGCCGAAGGAGGCGTCGTAGTTGGCGTAGCCGCCGGTCGAGATCGTCGTCATGGCGTGGGTCACGGCGTCGAAGCCGTTCATGCCGACGAACCAGTACGCGGCGGCGACGACGACCGTGCCGCCCAGATAGATCGCGCCGATGCCGCTGGCGATCTGGGCGGCGCGCGGCAGCACCTTTTCGTTCTGCTCAAGCGCTTCCGCCCGGAAGAGCTGCATGCCGCCGACCTGAAGCGCCGGCAGGACGGCGATGGCGGTGACGATGATGCCGACGCCGCCGATCCACTGCAGCAGCGCGCGCCAGAGCAACAGCCCGGGCGCGGCGAAGTCGAGACCGACGATGACCGTTGACCCCGTCGTCGTCAGACCGGACATCGCCTCGAAATAAGCGTCGGTGTAGCTGAGGTTCAGGTCGGCGAAGACGAAGGGCAATGCGGCGAACGCGGCGAGCGCCGCCCAGCTCATCGTCGTGACGACGAACGTCTCACGCACCGAAATCGAGAGCCCGCCCCGGCCCTGCCAGCACGAAACGGCGAGGCCTACGCCGACGAACAGCGTCAGCCCGGCGGCCGCGACGAACACCAGCCAGTTGCGGCTGCTGCCGCCCGCGAACATGTCCGCGACGGCGGGCGGAATCATGGCGACGGCGAGACCGGACAGCATGAATCCGATCACGAACGCGATTGGCCGAAAGTTCATGCCAGCATGCGCCCTCGCCCGACTGGGACGGCGCCGCCCCCCTGGCGCCTCGGCCCCTTATAGCAGGGCGGACGCGTTTTGCCTCCTACCGATGCCTTTATGGCGCGGATTCAGTGCACGGCGCCGGCGGCGTCCGGCGAATCGAGGGAGAAGATCGGCACGGAAATATCGAATCGTTCGCCGGTGTCCGTCGCCATCTCATAGGCGCCGAGCATCACACCGGACGGCGTCGGCAGCGGGCAGCCGCTGGTGTAGGTGTAGGCTTCGCCGGGCTCCAGCACGGGCTGTTCGCCGACGACGCCGACGCCCCGAACCTCCTGAACGCGGCCCTGGGCGTCGATGATCTTCCAGTAGCGGTTGATAAGCTGCACCCTGCGCGCGCCTTCGTTGGCGATGGTGATGTGATAGGCCCACACATAGTGACCGTCGTCGGGGCGGGAGTGCTCCGCCAGGAATTCGGGAACGACTGTGACCGTGAGGTCGCGGGTCCGCTCTTTGTACATCGCGCAATCCAAAGATCGCCGCTTGGCCGGGCGGCGGGAAACGGCTGAGATAATACCGCTCGGCGGAGATGGCGGCAATAATCCGGCCTTCCGCCAATTGGCTTAACCGGCCTGCAGCGCGGCCCGCAGATCGGCGATCAGGTCGTCCACGCTTTCCAAACCGACGGAGAGCCGCACCAGGTCCGCGCCGATGCCGAGCCTGGCCTTTTCCTCGGCGGCGACCTTGGCATGGGTAGTCGTGTCCGGGTGGCAGATAAGGCTCTTGGCGTCGCCGAGGTTGTTGGAGATGCGGATCGTCCGGAGCGCGTCGAGCATCCGGAAGCAGCTTTCCTTGCCGCCCTTCAGGCGGAAGGAAACAATCGTCCCGAAACCCGACATTTGCTTCCGCGCCAATTCATGCCCCGGACAGTCGGGCCGGCCCGGATAGATCACGCCAGCGACGGCGGAGTTCTCCGCCAGATAGTCGGCGATCCGGCCGGCGCTCGCCGCCGCCGTCTTGACGCGAAGCTCCAGCGTCTCGAGCCCCTTGAGCGCGATCCAGGCGTTGAACGGGCTGAGCGCGGGGCCGGTGTGGCGCAGGAACGGCAGCAGCTTTTCCGTCACGAACTCCTTGCTGCCGAGCACCGCGCCGCCGAGGCTGCGGCCGCCGCCGTCGATATGCTTGGTCGTCGAGTAGGTGACGATGTCCGCGCCGAGCGCCAGCGGCTTCTGCAGGATCGGGGTCGCGAAGACATTGTCGACCACCAGGACCGCGCCGGCCGCGTGGGCCAACTTGGCCACGGCGGCGAGGTCGATGATCTCCAGCGTCGGATTGGAGGGCGTCTCGAGGAAGGCGAGCTTCGCCGGCTTCGAGAGCGCCTTCTCCCAGGCCGAGACGTCGGCGCCGTCGACGAGCACCGTCTCGACGCCGAAGCGCGGCAGGATCTGCGTGACGATCACATGGCAGGAGCTGAAGAGCGCGCGGCTCGCGACGATCCGGTCGCCGGCGGCGAGCTGGCAGGCGAGCGCCGCGAACACCGCGGCCATGCCCGATCCCGTCGCCATACAGGCCTCCGCCCCTTCCAGCAGGCGCAGCCGCTCCTCGAACATGGAGACGGTGGGGTTCGCATAGCGGGAATAGACGTAGCGTTCGATGTCGCCCTTGAAGGCCGCTTCGGCCTCCGCGGCGGAGCCGTAGACGAAGCCCGAGGTCATGTAGATGGCCTCGGCGTTCTCCATATGCGGACTGGTCAGCTGTCCACCGTGCACGCCGATGGTCTGAGCGGCGACGCCGTCGGGCAAATCTCGGAAATCGAACATGGTCTGCGCCTTTTCAACGGTCGGACGGCGGAGACGCCGCCCCGTTCCGTGACCGGGCGCAGCAAAGCCCGGCAACATTGGGGGCCGGGCGACGCGCCGACCTCTTTAGCAGGTTTGTTTTACGTGGCCCGCAAGCTGGTCGCTCAAATCACCACGGACGCGAATAAGAGGCATCGGCGCCGGACCTGTCAAGTTGATCGGCCGGTTTCGGCGTGCGCGAAGGGTTGGCGGCCAGGGCTCGCTCGCCTATCCTGACAGACGGCCTTTAGACACGCGGGGGCGGTCCGGTCACGCCGTCGCCCCGCGAATGGAGCGTAAAGTTGGATTTCGAGCGCGATGGCGAGGGGACGGCGCCGCGGACCGGCCGCAGCCCGCCGTCGCACGGCCGCCCGGCGCGCCCGCCGCCCGCCTATGCCGCGCTTGATCTTGGCACCAATAACTGCCGCCTTCTGGTCGCCCGGCCCGCGCCGGACGGCTTCGCGGTGATCGATTCGTTCTCCCGCATCATCCGGCTGGGCGAAGGCGTGGCGGAGTCGGGCCTGATCTCCGAAGCCGCGATCGAACGCGCCATCGCCAGCATCCGCATCTGCGCCGGCAAGCTGCGCCGCTGGCGCGTGCGGCGCGGGCGCTATGTCGCGACGGAAGCCTGCCGGAAGGCGGACAACTGCGTCGAGTTCCTGGATCGGGTGCGGTACGAGACGGGCGTGCAGCTTGAGATCATCGGCACGGCCGAAGAGGCGGAGCTCGCCGCGCGCGGCTGCGGCCCGCTGCTGACCCGTCGGCGCGACTACGGCATCGTCTTCGACATCGGCGGCGGCTCGACCGAAGTCGTCTGGCTCGGCGCGAAGAGCGGCCGGCGCCACTGCGTGCTCGATTCGATCTCTCTGCCGATCGGGGTCGTGACGGCCGCCGACCGTCTGAAGGGCCGCGAAATCACGCGTGAACTCTACGAGGAGCTCAAGGCCGAAATGCGCGGCCCACTCGCGATGTTCTGCGAGCGCCACGAGATCGCCCGCAAGGTGCGCGAGGGCCGCGTGCAGATGCTGGGCGCGTCCGGCACGGTCACCACGGTCGCCGGCATCCACAAGCAGCTGCCGCGCTATCGGCGGGACGACGTCGACGGCACGCTGATGGAGTTCGCCGACATCGACGCCGTGACCGACCGGCTGTTCGACGCCGGCCCGGACGGCAGGCGCGCCAACCCCTGCGTCGGGCCGGAACGCGCGGACCTCGTCCTGCCGGGCTGCGCG
>DAINCG010000016.1:0-5429 GCA_036732525.1 Pseudomonadota bacterium
GCGGCTGACCATGCTTTCAGGCCGGTGTGCGGCGAACGAGATGCCTGAAAGGTACACCGGCATGGTGGTGGTGAATTCTCCGACCCGAGCGTCCGTTATGGTCGCGGGGTCGCAGAGGATATCGATCTCGCCGGATCGAAGCTTTTCGAACCGATCGGCGGCGTTGACCTCGACCACCTCGACCTGAAGGCTGGGCCCATAGTCCCGCTGCAGCCGGCGCATCACGGCGGCGCAGATTCGCACGACGTAGCCGTCATACTGCCGGCCGTCGCTCGCGCGACGCAGGCCGTCTCCGCCGCGGCCGCCCTTGATCAGACTGCCGCCCTTCGCGAATGAGAACGGCGCCGCGTCCGCCCGCACGCCGATGGCGAGCTTGTGCTCGGCGTCCATCGCCGCCGCATGTCCGCCGATGCCGAACACGATCGTCGCCGCCAAAAGGCCAGTGCGGAGAGCGCGCCCGGTCACGCGCGTCTCTCCGAGATCTCGACCAGGGCCGCGAACCCGGTGAAGAAGGTCAACGGGATGATCAGATAATACAGGAACTCTTCCAGGTACTTCATGATCACGTCGTCCGAATAGGCCATCGAGTAGTCATAGGTCAGGATGACCATGAGCGTCGCGTTGACGGCGAAGAGCGCCGAACAGCCGACGGCCGTCAACAGGCTCTGCCGGGCTGTCATGCGCGAATGAGCGTCGCAGATGATGAACGTAAACCAGCAGACGACCATCGCCGGCACGAACATCGCGATGCTGTAGGTGAAGTGCACGGTGTAGAACTCGTACATCTGCGTTTCGGAAAGCAGGGTCCCGAAACTGATGTAGATCCGCAGCACATATTCCACGAATGACAGCAGCGTGAATGCCGCCGCCGCGAGCAAGGCGGGACCGAGCGCCGATGTCAGGAACCGCATGAACGGAAAGCTGCGCCAGCGCCAGCTTGGCCATTTCTCCGTTTCGAGACGCGACTCCCGGACCGAGATCGCGAAGCCTGCCGAGATGGCGATCAGCGCCACGAACTTGCTGACGAAAATCAGCGCGTCTTCGATCGCCACGCCGAACTGTTCGCCGATGAACGCGGCTGTCAGGTGCGCATCCGGATTGAAGTAGCTCCGGAAAAGAATGTAGACCGCGCAAAACAGGAAGATCGTGAGCAGCGTCGGCACGAGGCAGGCGCCGGCCAGACTGTTCAAATAAGTGTTCGTCTTGTCCTGGCGGAGCTGGCGAATGATGTAGGTCACCGGCGGGTAGATGTCCGGGATCGCGACGTCCCGGTGCCGAATAAAGAACAAGGCGAACAGCGCCTGGATGTTGTTACGCTCGTCGACTGCCTTGTAGTGCAACGCGTGCAAGGCGTCCGCGTCATTCGTCAGCGCCTTAAGTTCATGCTCCAACGCATTGACCTTGCCGGCTTCCTGCTGGACCAGTTCGTTGAACGGCCCCTGGTGCTGTTGCGGCCAGAGGCGATCCCGGTACTGGCCGACGACGGCCGGCGCCAGAAGATCGACGGTGCGGAGCGCCAGCCGGGTCTCCCGGGCGGTCGCGTCGTCGTCGAGGCTGATGTTGTGGGCCGTCAGGAATGCGTCTAACTGCGCCGCGAGCTTCAGTCCGCGTTTGTCGCCGAAAGCCGCGTAGTCGAACTGGTTCAGCCGGGTGATGATGCGGTAGACGCCCCGCGGAATGCCGGCCAGCCTGTGCGCCAGCCCGCGCAGCCAGGCCTCCACGTTCGAGAAGACCTCGAAGGACAGCGCCAAGATGATCGCGGAAGAGATGATCAGCGGCTTGCCATAGGCGATGTCCTTCCCGACGACCTCGCCGCCGACTTCGGGGCTGAAGACGCCGGACGCCCCGACTTCGCCCCTTGGCGCGTTCTGGCCGAACCGTTCGATCAGCGCGTAGAGCTCAGTCGACAGCAGGAACGCGGCATAGATGAAAAGAAACACGGCCACATACATGATGTAGCCGCGCAGGAATTCCGGCCGAGTGCTGAGCGACGACAGTTCGACGTTCTGCAGGATCGGATATTTGTCGTTGCTCGCCGGACTGCTCGGTTTTGCGAACTGGCGGCTCGCCTCGACGATCAGCGTGACGGCGCCGAAGAGGATGATGGCCGCGTAGCCGAGATCGAACACCGTCCGGCGCCCCCGGCTTCAGCGCACGCAGCGGCGCACACTGGGGTTGCAGGGGCCGGCCGAGAGCATGGACGTGACGCCGGCCTCGGGCGGCGGAGCCGACCAGCCCGAGCTGGGCGCGGCCATGGACAGCAGAGCGGCGCATAGAAGCGTGGATGCGACTTTGGCAAACATCTTCATTCTCCCCAATCCATTGATCAGGCTACAGACCGGGCCTGACCGACGCAAGTCACAGCAGGGCCGTGATTGCCTCTGGTCTTAGCCGGATAGGTCGCCTGTCATGTCTTGGATGTAGGAAATACGCCCCGAGGGACGAGTGGTCGGGATCACACAATTTCGGGAAGCGCCGCCGGCCTGCGGCGACTTGCCGTTCCCGCTCCGGCGAAAACAGGTCTATGTCCGAAAGCATACGGGGATTGGAATGCGCGCATGAACGGCTTTCTTCCATTCTTCATCGTCGCCGCGATTATCGCGACCGCAGTGGTGCTGATCATCGGCATCGCCGGCTTCGCCCGCGGCGGCGAGTTCAACCGCAAGCACGGCAACAAGCTGATGCGTCTGCGCGTCCTGCTTCAGGCCGTCGCGATCCTGCTCATCTGCATCGGGATCTACGTCTCACGCGGGTGACGGGCGGCTGGCGATCTTTTCCATGAACCGGTCGAACGCGGCGGCCGGGTAGGGGTTCGGCCATTGCGCCGGCCGGTCGAGCGCCTTGTCGAGAAGCATTCGGAAGCGGGCGCGGCTGATTTCGGTCGCGCCGAACTGCGCAAGGTGCGGGTTCGGAAACTGCGCATCGAGCAGCGTGAAGCCGCCATATTCCAGCCGCGCGACCAAATGGACGAGCGCGATCTTGCTGGCGTCCGTCTCGCGGCTGAACATGCTCTCGCCGAAGAAGGCGCCGCCGAGCGCCAGACCGTAGAGACCGCCGACCAATCTGCCGTCACGCCAGCACTCCACGGTGTGCGCGTGGCCGAGGTCGAAGAGCTCGCGAAACAGTTCGCGGATCGGTTCGTTGATCCAGGTTTCCTCGCGGCCCTTTTGCTGGGTGCTTTCGGCGCAGGCGTCGATCACGGCGTCGAACGCGCTGTCGGTGCGGATGACGAGGCCCGATTTCCGGATCGCCTTGCGCAGGCTTCGCGAGGCGCGGAAGGAGTCGAACGGAATGATCCCGCGCGTCCGGGGGTCGACCCAGTAGACGACGTCGGTGTCGCGCTGCTCCGCCATCGGGAAGACGCCGATCGCATACGCCTTCAACGCCAATGTGGCGGTCAGCTCAAGATGATCGTCGCCGCCGTCCTTCAAGCGCTGCTCCTGCCGGTTGCTCTCCGAACCAGAGTGTTCATAGCGCATGCCGCGGACATGCCAAGAGCGCACGTCGAGAAGGCCGAGCCAGCCGCGGCTTCAAGGCGGCGTCGGCCCCTTGACCAGCCCCTTGTCGTGCAGCCGGCCGATCGCGCCCGAGTCGAGGCCCAACACGTCGGCCAGGACAGCGTCCGTGTCCGCGCCATAGCGCGGCGCCGGCGCCGGGCGTTTGCGCTGCAGGCCCTCGAACCACATCGGCGCGCCTGGAATCGGGAAGGCGGCGCCGTTCAGGCCCGGCTGCGCGATGCTCTCGAACAACGGATTCTGACCATAGAGATAGTCGTCGGCGAGCGATTCCCGGAACGTGGCGTAAGGCGCCCAGAGCGCGCCCGCGGCGTCGAGGGCGGCGGCGGCTTCGGCGAAGGACTTCCCGCCAATCCATGGCTCGACGATCGCTTCAATCGCTTCGCGCGTTTCGTAGCGCGCCGCCTCGTCGTCGAGCGAGACGCCGTGATTTCGTTCAATTGCATCGAACCCGGCGTCGCCGATCATCTTTCGGACAGCCGCGACGTGGCGGCGCGTGAACATGCACAGCATGATCCAGCGGCCGTCGGCCGTGCGGAAGGACTGGCCGAAGGTGCCGAAGATCTCGTTGCCGATCCGCTCACGGTCGACGCCGTTGGCCGCCGCCTCGCCGACATACCCGAGGTTCGCCGTCGTCCAGAGCGCCACGTCGAGCAGCGACAGGCGGATCATCGCGCCGCCGCCGCCGCGGCTGCGTCTGCGTTCTGCCGCAAGCAGGCTGGTCGAGATGGTGAGGCCGGCCGCAACGTCCCAGGCCGGCAGGACGTTATTGACGGGACCGTCATGGTCGGCAGGCCCGGTCACCATCGGGAAGCCGGTCATGGCGTTGACGGTGTAGTCGACATGGGCCGCGCCGTCGCGCGCGCCGGTCAGCTGCACCATGATCATGTCATCGCGCCTGGCTTTCAGCGCTTCATAGGCGGACCAGCCGCGGGCCGGAAGGTTGGTCAGGAACATGCCGGCGTCCGGGCCGGGCGCCGTGGCGACGGCGGCCAGCAACTCCTGGCCTTCCGGCGCGCGCACGTCGACCAGGATCGAGCGCTTGCCCTTGTTCATGCCGGCCCAGTAGATCGAGCAGCCGTCCGCTGTCAGCGGCCAGCGGTCGTGGTCCAGGCCGCCGTTCACGTCGTCGAATCGAATCACGTCGGCGCCGAGCTGCGCCAGGGTCATGCCGCCGAGCGGCGCCGCGACGAAGGCGGAGCCTTCGAGGATGCGCATGCCGGTCAGTAAATCGTACATCGTCCCGCTTTCTTTCGAATCATCTGGGCGGGCATTCTGGCGGCCGGTGCGGCGCCCTGTACAGCCGCCCCAGCCTGCCGTTGTCCGCAGCCGTTCCGATACGGCCAACGTTCTGAATCCGGGCGCTTGTCTTGAACCCACATTCGGGTAGACCCTGCCATTGCGGAGCGTAGACGTATGTGATTTGCGCATGGCCGGTATGCGTGTAACGTCTGACGAAAACTGGGGGAGGCGACGATGCATGTGATTCTGGCGCCCGTGACCGAGGCTGGCGTGCCAAGCGTTTGCGCGCTTGCCCAGCATGTCACGCAGCATATCAACGTCAGCGCGGTGGAGGGTCTGCATGTCCGGGCCGAGCCGAGCGTCATGCTCGCCGCCGACGAGACCGGGGCCGCGACGCCGGCGCTGATCCGCAATCTCGAGACGGAGGAGGCCGCGCGGAGCAGCCGGGTTCGGGATGCGTTCCTGCAGGCGATGAGCCGTATGCCCGACGCGGAGAGCCGGTGGACCGAACTCCGGGCGACCGACCTCGATCTCGGCGCTTACGCCCGCCTGTTCGATTTCGTCATTCTTTCGCGTCCGGCCCAGGCGAGCGATTCGCCGTCGATGGGTCTGATCGAGGCGGCGCTGTTCGACAGCGGCCGCTATCTGCTGATCGCGCCGCCGACCCCGCCG
>DAINCG010000016.1:5468-8133 GCA_036732525.1 Pseudomonadota bacterium
GCGGGGCGGAGACGGCACGGTCGATCGCCTGCGCGCGACCGTTCCTCAAGCAGGCCAAGGAAGTGACCGTGCTGCAGGTCGAAGGCGGCATGACGCCCGGCCCGGAAGCGGAGGCGATCGCGGCGTATCTCGCCGGAACCGGCGTCGAGGCGAAGGTCGTCCGGCGCGACGGGGCCACCCGCAATGCCGGCGCCGTCATCCTCGAAGAGGCCGGCAATATGGGCTGCGATCTGCTGATCAAAGGCGGATACACGCGGAGCCGCCTCCGGCAGACTATTTTCGGCGGGCCGACGATCCATATTCTGCAATATGCGGAGATGCCCGTACTCATGTCGCGGTAGCCGTTGAGCAGCCGCGCGTTCGACTGGCTGGAGCTGCGCCCGGAAGGTCTCTACTGCCGTCCGGGCGGCTTTTACATCGACCCATCGCGCCCGGTCGATCGGGCCGTGGTGACGCATGGCCACGGCGATCATGCTCGGCCGGGTCATCGCGCCGTGCTGGCGACGCCCGAGACGCTCGCCATCATGGGCGTGCGCTACCCTGACGACCGGGCGATGTACGACCCTATGCCGCTCGGCGAGCGGAGGACGATCGGCGACGTCATGGTTTGGCTGGCGCCGGCAGGTCATGTGCTGGGAAGCGCGCAGGTCGTCATTGAGCACGGCGGCGCGCGCGCCGTCATTTCCGGGGACTACAAGCGGACAGGCGATCCGACGGCGGCGGCGTTCGAGCCGGTGCGCTGCGACCTGTTCGTGACGGAAGCGACCTTCGCGTTGCCGGTCTTCCGCCATCCGCCGCCGGACGCCGCTGTCGCCAAGTTGCTCGCCTCCATCCGTCAGTTCCCGGACCGCGCGCATTTGCTCGGCGTCTATGGTCTCGGCAAGTGCCAGCGCATGCTGGCCCTCGTGCGCGCGGCCGGATACGACCGCCCGATCTACCTGCATGGCGCGCTGATCGGGCTGACCGACCTTTACCGTTCCTTCGGCCACGACTTCGGCGTGTTGCGGCCCGTCGCGGGCGCCCCCAAGGCGGACCTTGCCGACGCGCTGGTCTTCGCCCCGCCATCGGCCGCCGCCGACCGCTGGGCGCGCCGCTTTGGCGACGCGCGGGTCGCCGTCGCGTCGGGCTGGATGCGGGTGCGGGCCCGCGCGCGCCAGCGTGGGGCCGAACTTCCGCTCGTCGTCTCCGACCATGCCGACTGGGATGAGCTGCTGCGGACCTGTGCGGAGACCGAGGCCGCCGAAGTCTGGATCACCCATGGCCGTGACGATGCGCTGGCCCATGCGCTCAACGCGCGCGGCCAGCGCGCCCGTCCGCTCCGCATCGCGGGGCGGGACGAAGACCACGAGTAGACGGAGACGGAGGACGCGTCATGCAGGCCTTCGCCGCGTTGCTGGACAGCCTGTCGTTCACGCCCCAGCGGAACGCGAAGCTCCGTCTGATCGGCGATTACATGCGCGCCACATCCGATCCGGCGCGCGGATATGCGTTGGCCGCGCTGACGGGCGAATTGGACCTCCGCGGCGCCAAGCCCGCGACGATCCGGGCGCTCGCGACCGAGCGGGTCGACCCGGACCTCTTCGCCATGTACTATGACTATGTCGGCGATCTGGCGGAAACGACGGCGCTGATCTGGCCGGCCACGTCGCGCAATGCGCCGCCGCCCGACCTCACCGAGGTCGCGGAAGCGTTACGGGTCGCCGACCGGGCGCGGACGGCGCACCTCTTGGCCGAATGGCTCGATGTGCTCGACGCGGACGGACGCTGGGCGCTCCTGAAGCTTGCGACGGGCGGATTGCGTGTCGGCGTCTCCGCGCGGCTCGCCAAGACGGCGCTCGCCCATGCGTTCGACCATCCCGTGGCCGAGATCGAGGAGGTCTGGCACGGCCTCGCGCCGCCCTATGCCGGGCTTTTCGCGTGGCTGGAGGGTCGGGGCCCCCAGCCCGACGCCAATGCCGGCGCCGGCTTCCGGCCTGCGATGCTTGCGAATCCGCTCGACGAAGAGCAACTGCCCGCGCTCGACGCGGAGGCTTATCTCGCCGAGTGGAAGTGGGACGGGGTGCGCGTCCAGGCGGTCGCGCGCAACGGCGAGCGTCGCCTCTATACGCGCACCGGCGACGATATCGGCCAGAGCTTTCCGGACGTGGTCGCCGGTCTCGATTTCACGGGCGCGGTCGACGGCGAACTGCTGATTCGGGGCGCCGTGGCGGATGATCCGGCGCCGTTCGCCGATCTCCAGAAGCGGCTTGGGCGGAAGCGGCCCGGCGCGAAGCTGATCGCGGACTCGCCAGCCTTCGTCCGGGTCTACGACATTCTGTTCGAGGGCGACGAGGACCTGCGGCCGCTGCCGTTCGAGGAGCGACGGGCGCGGCTGGAAGCCTGGGCGCGGTCCGCGCCGCTGGTTTTCGACCTTTCGCCGTTGGTTCCGTTCGAGAGCTGGGCGGACCTGGCGGCGATCCGCGACGGCGCCCGCGCCGCCGGCATCGAGGGTCTGATGCTGAAACGGCGCGACGCGCCCTATGTCGCCGGCCGTCCGGTCGGCCCCTGGTACAAGTGGAAGCGCGCGCCGCTGACCCTCGACCTCGTCGTGATGTATGCCCAGCGCGGCCATGGCCGGCGGTCGTCCTTCTATTCGGACTACACGTTCGGCGCCTGGACGGATGAG
>DAINCG010000016.1:8143-21406 GCA_036732525.1 Pseudomonadota bacterium
CGCGCTCGTGCCGGTCGGCAAGGCCTATTCCGGCTACACGGACCAGGAACTCGCGGCCCTCGACAAGTGGGTCCGCCAGAACACGACCGACCGGTTCGGGCCGGTCCGGGCGGTCGCCCCCGGCCTTGTCTTCGAGGTGGCGTTCGACGCGGCTCAGCGCTCGACCCGGCACAAGTCCGGCGTCGCCCTCCGCTTTCCGCGCATCAAGCGCATCCGCTGGGACAAGCCGGCGGCGGAGGCGGAGACGCTCGAGGCGGTCATGGCGCTCATTCCGCAGGCTTGAATCCTCACGGCCAAACCGGCGCGCTATCCAGCCCGGCGGTTTCCGGCAGACCGCACATCAGGTTTGCATTCTGCACCGCCTGGCCGGCGGCGCCTTTACCCAAATTGTCGACCACGCCCATCGCGATCACGAGATCGCGCTCCGGATCGGCGGCATAGCTGACGAACGCCAGGTTCGAGCCCGCCGCCCATTTGGTCTGTGGCGGCGCATCGGTCACCCGGACGAACGCCCGGTCGGCGTAGAAGCCGCGGGCGGCCTCCAGGCACTGGTCCGTCGTGACGCTGCCCCGGCAGTAGATCGTCGCGAGCACGCCGCGGGTCATCGGCGCGAGATGTGGCGTGAAGACGAGCCCGGCCGCATCGCCGCCGCTCAGCCGTTCGATCGTCTTCGCCATCTCCGGCATGTGCACTTGCTTCAGCAGGCCGTAGGGCGTCAGGTTCTCGTTGGTCTCGGCATAGCCGAACCTGCTGTCGCCGCCGCCGCGCCCGGCGCCGGAGATGCCCGTCTTGGCGTCGATGATGATGTTTTCGGGCGCGATCAGCTTCTCGGCCAGCAATGGCGCGAGCGCGTTCAGCACGGCCGCCGGGAAGCAGCCGGGATTGGCGACGCGGGTCCGGCCTTGGACACGGTCCGGCCAAACGTCGGCCAAGCCGTACGCCCATCCTTCGACGTAGCGGTGGTCGCCGCCGATATCGACGATCTTCACACCCTTCGCCACGCGCGCCAGCGGCTCGGCCGAAGCGCCTGTCGGCAGCGAAGCGAACACGAGGTCGAGCTTCGGCAGCGCCTCTGGGCGGAACTTTTCGATCGCAATGTCCGCGACATGGGCGGGCGCGCCCGGAAAGCGGTCCGCCAGACGACTGCCGGCGGTGCTGTCGCCCGCGGCGTAGACGAGCTCGAAATCGGGATGGTTCGCGACCAGGCGCATCGCCTCGCCGCCGCCGAATCCGCTGATGCCAATAATGCCGACGCGTATCGTCATGGTGTCGTCCTTCCGGGATTTGGGCAAAAGAAAACCCCCGGAGCCGGGGGCTGCGGGGGTTCAGGAACGCGGGCCGAGGCCGCTTTCGCGAATGGGGCCTGGGTAAGGCCGTCAGAGCGCGGAAGGTCGCCGATCGACGCGCAGCCCGAAGAGCCGCCGCGGGACAGAGCGGCGTCGGCGTCGATCAAAAAGGGGCGCGTTCCTGAGCATCGCCCGCGACATAGTCGTTGCCGACATCATTCGTCAAGAAAAAGTCCGCCGACCGTTCGCTCAGGAGGGCCGCAATGCGGACTCAGGACTTGGGGTCTTCGGCGGTCTCGTCCGCGTCGAGACTGTCCGCTGGCATGTCCGGCGCCGCGGCTTCCGCCGACTTCCGCTCCAGCACGTCGACCAGTTGAGAGAGCGCGCCCTTCAGTTCCTGGTAGCGCTGGGCGGCCTTTTCGGCCCGACGCTCCATCCGGCGGTTCGGTTCGGGGGGAGGCAGGGCCGTCTGCGGCTCCCGGAACATCGACTGCAATTGCTGGCGCAACACCTGCTCGCGCTCCTGCATGGCGAGCAGCTGTTCGATCCGCTCGTGCAGGCGCGCGTTCTCGGCGAGCAACCGGTCGAGCTCCGCCTTCTGCAACTCGATTACGACGGCTAGGTCGGCGTCCGACAAGTTCTCAATCTCTTCTGGCAAGGCCCGGTCCTGCATGAACCCATCTTGCATGGGCCTATCTGATAGGCTTGCCGGCGCGGCCGGGCAACCGGCTCTCTGGCTTCAGGGTCAGCAAAATCGCCCCGCCCGCGACCAGCAGGATGGCGATCGTCGCCATGCCGACCCGCTGGCTGCCGGAGGCCGCGGTCGCGGTGGCGACCAGGAAGGGGCCGAGGAAGGCCGTCGCCTTGCCGGAAAGGGCGAACAGGCCGAACATCTCGGTCGAGGCGTCGGGCGGGCTCATCCGCGCCATCAGCGACCGGCTCGCCGTTTGCGCCGGCCCGAAGAACAAGCCGAGCGGCAAGGCGAAGACCCAGAACAGCAGTTTGCCTTCCACGAACAGCAAGGGCGTCGCTGCGCACAGCATGCCGAGGATGGCGATCAGGACAACGCGTTTCGGCCCGATGCGGTCATCGACGAAGCCGAAGCCCCAGGCGCCGAGGCCGGCAGCGACGTTGAGCGCGATGCCGAACTGGATGATTTCCGCGACCGACATGCCGAAGGTGCCGGCGGCATAGACGCCGCCGAAGGCGAAGAGCGTGTTCATGCCGTCCACATAGAACAGCCGCGCCACCAGATACTTTGCAATTTCCTTGTGTTGACGAACGTTCTTGATTGTCTGCACGAGCTGCGCAATGCCCTCCCGCGCGGCCGCGCCAATCGGCTTCCGGGTCCTTACCCGGTCCGGCGTCAGGGCGAACGTCGGAATGGCGAACAGGAAAATCCAGACCGCGACCAGCAGCGCCACGGCGCGGACGTGTTCCGCCCGGTCGGGATCGAGGCCCAACAGCGCGCCGTCGCCCTGCACGAAGACGAAAAGCGCGATCAGAAGACAGATGAGGCCGCCGGCATAACCCAGCGCCCAGGCTTCGCCGGAAATGCGCCCGATGCGTTCCGGCGGCGCGAGGTCGGGCAGCATCGCGTTATAGAAGACCATGCTGATCTCGAACCCGACATTGGCGCAAACGACGAGAACGGCGCCGAGCAGCAGAAACGCCGGATCCGGCTCGACGAACCAGAGCGCAGCCGAACCGAGCACGGCGACCAGCGTCGCCGCGGCGAGCCAGGGCTTCCGCCGCCCGGTCTGGTCGGCGATCGCGCCGAGCGGCGGGCTCAGAAGCGCGATGAAAATGGCGGAGATGGTCATGGCGCCGCCCCACCAGCTCGTGCCCTGCGCCGGGTTTTCGGCCACGCCCTGGGCGTAATAGGCGCTGAACACGAACGTCACGATGACGGTCGGGAAGGGCGAGTTCGCCCAGTCGAAGAGCCGCCAGCCCCACAGGCCGCCGCGCGTGACCGGACGGTCGAGCGCCGCCACTAGAGCGCCTGCCGGGCGCGGGGGATGACCTCTTCCATCAGGATTTGCATCTGTTCCGTCGCTTCGTCGTGCGGCATGCCCGGCCATTGCACGGGCGCGAGGAGGTAGGTCGCGCCGCAGACCTTAACCGCTTTCACGATCTGCTCGGCCGCTTCCTCGACCCCGCCGAAGATGAAACGGTCGCGCGCCATGTCCTCATAGGCCGCCGTCAGGTCGTTGTCGCCTTCGGGCATGTCATCGTCCTGGCCCCAGGCATGATAGGCGCGGTACTTCGCTTCCAGATAGGGCTGGGCCCGCCGCATCGCCTCGTCCCGGCTCTTGGCGACGTACATTTCCCGGATCATCGGCTGGACTTCGGGGAAGGGCTTGCCGGCGGCGTCGAGCGCCGCCCGGTAGACGTCCATCTGCCGGGCAAGGGTGTCGAGCCTGACATGCGGATTGATCATCCAGGCGTCGCCGATGCGCGCCGCCCGGCGGACCGCGACGTCGGCGTCCGCGCCGATCCAGACCTTCGGTCCGCCCGGCTGCAGCGGCTTCACGGAACATGAGGCGCCGTCGAGACGGAAGTGCGAGCCCTCCATCGTTACGGTCTCCTCCGTCCAGAGCCGCCGGATCGCCTCGAGATTTTCGACGAAGCGGCGCACGCGGTCCTTCTGCGTCGTCCCGAAAGCCTGGAACTCAACCTCCCGATAGCCGATGCCGGCGCCAAAGATCAGCCGGCCGCCGGAAATCACGTCCAGCGCCGCCAATTGCTCCGCGAGATCCAGCGGCAGGAGCGAGATGCCGGTCATGACGTCGAGGCTTGGGAGCTCCGCCGCGGCGCGCGCCAGGAACGGCATCTGCTGGATTTCCTGGAAGGGGGCAGAGGAGTAGTGCTGGCTTTTCATGACGCCCGCGAAGCCGAGGCGCTTCGCCAAACGGCACTGCTCCAGCAGTTCGTCCAGCGCCTTCGCCATGTCGTATCCCGCCGCGAACTGGCCGCGAATGGCGAGACCGACGTCGAGTTTGCCGCCCATGGTTCGATGCTCCTGATTCGGTGGTGCAGCGTCAGCCAAGCGCAGACTGTTGGCAAGACGGCGATGCATGAATCAAACACTTGTTTAAAATGTGCGTTCGACTATATCGAGCGCGATGACAGCAACTCTCGACGATCCCGCGCGGGCCCAGACCGCCCGTAGCGCCGACAGCCGCGCCCGCCAGATCGCGGCGGCCGCGCCCTTGTTCGCGTCCCGCGGCTACAGCGGCGTGACGGTGCGCGAGCTCGCGAAGGCGGCCGACGTCAACGTCGCGGCGATCTCATACCACTTCGGCGGCAAGCGCGGCCTTTATCTGGCGGCGCTGGAGCGGCTGATGGAGGAGATGCGGCCGGTCGGCGGCCCGGTCATCCAGTTGATCGACGATGCGTTCGCGGACGGCGCGCCGGATCGCGGGACGCTCGCGGAGATCGCGGACGCCGTCGTGCGCCATATCCTCACGACCATGCTGTCGGGCGGCGTCCCGCCATGGGTCACGCAGACAGTGCTGCGCGAGTTCCAGGAGCCGACGCCGGACTATCGGCCGATGTTCGACGAACGGGTGCTGCCGCTGCATCGCGCGATCCGGCGGTTGACGTCGGCCGCGCTCGGGCTCGATCCGGAGGGGCGCGACGCCGTGCTCGCGTCCCACGCGGCCATGGGCCAGGTGATGGTCTTCGCCGCCGCGCGCAGCGTCATCCTGGAAGAGCTCGATTTGAGGGACTTCGGGCCAGACGATGTGGAACGGGTGATAGTAATGGCCTCGAGGCTTTTTCGCAATGCGATCGCCCTCGATCGTGACGGGGAGAGCGCCTGATGCGCCGCTTGCGCCAGTTCGGCGCCGCGCTTCTGCTGGTCGGAGCCGCCATCGCCGTCTTTCTCGTGCTGAAGCAGACGGCGCCCGAAGCCGCGCCGCAACCGCCGGCGGAGCGGGAGTGGGTGGTCGACGCCGTCACCGTCCGAAAGGGCGATCTGCAGCCGACCATGCGCCTGACCGGACGGATCGTCGCCGCGCGGGACGTCGAACTGCGGCCGCTTGTCGAGGGCCGCGTCGTCGCTATCGGACCAAACTTCCACGCCGGCGGCGCTGTCCAGAAGGGCGAACTGCTGATCGAGATCGACCCCTTCGACTACGAGGCCGAACTCGCGGACTCCGAAGCGGCGCTCGACGAGGCGCGCGCTTCGCTCGCGGAGGCGGAGGCTGAGCTGAAAGCGAACAGGAGCCTGGTCGGCTTCGACCGGGAGCAGGAAAGCCTGCGCCAACGCGACCTGAACCGGAAGCAGAAGCTGGAAGGGCGCGGCGTGGTCTCCGGCAAGAGCATGGACGACGCCCGTATCGCCTATCTGTCCGCGCGACAGGCGCGCATGACGCGCGGACAGACGATCGAACGGCAGGAAGCGCAGATCGAACGCCTGAAGGCGTCGATCAAGCGCGCCGAGGTCCGGTTGATGCGGGCAGAGCGCAATCTCGACGAGACGAAGCTGACGGCGCCCTTCGACGGCGTGCTCGTCGACGTCTCCGCGACGATTGGCAAGCGGATCGGCGCGGCCGACCGGGTCGCGCGCATCGTCGACAGCAAGCGCCTGGAAGCGCTCTTCCACATGAGCGACGCCCAGTTCGGGCGCCTTGCGGCCGCGGGCGGGGTCAAGGGCCGGCCGGCGACGATCATCTGGCGCGCAGGGGACGTCGCCTTTTCGCTCGACGCGACGCTGGAGCGGACGCAGGGCGAGTTCGATGCGGCGTCCGGCGGCGTTTGGGTGTATGCGCCGATCGATCCGAAGCAGGACATGGATGCGCTACGGCCCGGCGCATTCGTCGAGGCGGAAACGCCGGATATCGAGTATGGCAACGTCGCGCGCCTGCCGGAAGCGGCGGTGCATGACGGCGCACGCGTCTACGTCATCGAGGAAGGGCGGCTCGACGAGCGCAATGTCGTGGTCCTCGCCCGCGACGGAACCGACCTCATCGTCACCGGCGAACTGCAGGATGGCGACGTCGCGGTCGTCACCCGCATCCCTGAGATTGGGCCGGGCCTGAAGGCGCGCGCCCGGGTCAACGCCACGTGAGTCGCCTGGATCCGGAGTCCGAGGCCTACGCCGCCCGGACGCCGCCGACGAACCTGCTGGCCCGGTTCGCCCGCCACCCGACGGCGGCGAACCTGGTCATGGCGATCATGATCATCGCCGGGCTCGCCGGGCTCTGGCGGATGAACACGCAATTCTTCCCGGATTTCGCGATCGACATCGTGACGGTCAGCGTCGCCTGGAACGGCGCCAGCGCCGACGACGTCGATCTCTCCATCGTCCAGGCGATCGAAACGGAAGTCCGCTTCCTGGACGAAGTGAAACGCGTGCGTTCGACCGCGCGAGAGGGCGCTGCCACCGTCGTCGTCGAGTTCGAGCAGGGCGCGGACATGCAGGCGGGCCTCGCCAACGTCGACGCCGCCGTCGCACGCGTCGTCACCCTGCCGGAGGAAAGCGAAACGCCGCAGATCTCGCGCGTGGTTCGCTACGACACGATCGCCCGCGTCGCCCTTTCCGGACCGTTCTCGGAAAGCGCGCTCCGCAACTTCGCGAAGCGGATGCGGGACGAGATGGTCGCGGCCGGCATCGACCGGGTCGAGCTTTCGGGCGTGCGCGACCCGGAAATCTGGGTCGAGGCCCGCCCGAACGAGCTTCGCGCGCTCGACATCACGCTGGAGGATATCGCGAACGCGGTTCGCCGCTCGTCCCAGGACATGCCATCCGGCGAGGCCGGCGGCGGCGCGCGCCAGATCCGCAGCCTCGGTCTCGCCGAAACCGCGGACGAGATCGGCCGGATTGAGATCAAGGCCACGGACGAGGGCGCAAAGGCGCGCATCCGCGACGTGGCGATCGTCCATGAAACATTCGACGAAGACCAGGTGACGGCGTTGCGCCACGACCAGCCGGCCGTCGAACTGATCGTGCAGCGCGCCACGACGGCGGACAGCCTTGCGACAGCAAAGGTGCTCGAGGACTACCTTAAGACGGTGCGGCCGACCATGCCGCAAGAGCTTCGCGTCGAGGTTTTCGGCGTCGAGTCCGACCTCGTCGAGGAACGCATCCTGCTCCTGGTGAAGAACGGCCTCGGCGGCCTTCTGATCGTCGTCGGCGTGCTGTTCCTCTTCCTGAACGCCCGGGTCGCGTTCTGGGTCGGGGCCGGCATTCCTGCCTCGCTGATGGCCGCGCTCGCCGGCATGTGGCTGACCGGCCAATCGGTCAACATGATCAGTCTGTTCGGTCTGATACTCGTCCTCGGCATCGTGGTCGACGACGCGATCGTGGTCGGCGAGCATGCCGAAGCGCTCAAACGCCGTGGGCTGTCCGCGCTGGAAGCGGCCGAGCGCGGCGCCGTTCGCATGGCGGCGCCCGTCACGAGCTCCACGTTGACGACCCTCGCGGCCTTCCTGCCGCTGTTGGTGATCGGCGACATCATCGGCGCGATCATCGCGGCCATTCCGCTCGCCGTCGTCACGGCGTTGATCGCCAGCTGGTTCGAATGCTTCCTGGCGTTGCCGGGCCACCTGACAGGCGCGCTCCAGGCGCCGCCGCCTGACGAGCGGCGGGGCATCCGCGCGGGCTTCAATCGGCGCTTCGACGCATTCCGGGAAGGCCCGTTTCGCCGCTTCGTCGCGGCCGCCATTCGGATGCGCTACGTCACCGTGGCGGTCGCCATCGCGGCGTTCATCGTCTCGGCCGGGCTGCTCGCGGGCGGGCGTGTCGCGTTCAACTTCTTCCCGTCGGTCGAAGCCGACATCGCCTTCGCCAATCTCCGGATCGCGCCGGGCGACGGCCGTTCGGCGACCGAAGCGGCGCTCGCCGAAGTCGAGGCGGCGGCGTACCGGGCGGAAAAGGGGTTCGGCTATCTTGAGGGGCAGCTCGTCGTCCAGGCGATCGCCAAGGTCGGCACGACGACCGGGCGGGAGAATGGCGAGGGGACCAGTGGCGACGAGATCGGCTCCGTCTTCCTGGAGCTTGTGCCCGCCGATCATCGCGATATCCGCACCACGGAATTCCTGACCGCCTGGGAGGCGGAATTGCCCCCGATCCCGGGCCTGGAGAGCCTGACGCTGACGCCGGCGTCGGGCGGCCCGCCGGGCCGCGAGATCGATGTGCGCCTGTCCGGCGGCGATCCGGCCGCGCTGAAACGGGCGGCGACGGAAGTCCGGCAGCTGCTCGCCAGCTATCCCGGCGTCAGCGCCGTCGAGGACGACCTGCCCTACGGCAAGCCGGAGCTTATCCTGGAGTTGACGGAGAAGGGGCGGGCGCTCGGGTTCACAACCGAGTCCGTCGCGCGGCAGGTGCGCGACGCCTATGCCGGCGCCGTCGCCAAACGCTTCGCGCGCGGCGACGACGAGGTTCTCGTGCGTGTCCGCATGGACCAGTCGGCCCTGGCGCGGCAAAGCGTGCGCGATCTCTATCTCCGGTCGCCCACCGGCGCCGAAACGCCGCTCAGCGAAGTCGTCTCGTTCCGGGAAGAGACTGGCTTCGCCCAGATCCGCCGGGAAGACGGCGCCCGCCGCGTCGCCGTCACCGCTGAGGTCGACGAGAACGTGACGACGAGCAACACGGTGCTGGCGGCGCTCGTCCGCGACGGCGTCGGCCGGATTGCGGCGCATGAAGGCCTGACCTACCGGTTCGCCGGCAAGGCCGAGGAGCAGGCCGACACTTTCAAGGACATGGGCGTCGGCGCGATGATCGGCGTCGTCCTGATGTACATCACGCTGTCCTGGGTGTTCGGCAGCTTCAGCCGGCCGTTCGCCGTGATGTCGGTCATTCCGTTCGGCTTCATCGGCGCCGCCTGGGGCCACTATCTGATGGGCTTCGATCTCACGATCCTGTCGATGATCGCGCTGCTCGGGCTTGCCGGCATCGTCGTCAACGACTCGATCGTCCTGATCACGACGATCGACAACCGCCGCGCCGATGGCGAAGACCTGGAGACGGCCGTGCGGGAAGGCGCGGTCGACCGGGTGCGCGCCGTCCTGCTGACCTCGCTCACCACGATCGGCGGGCTCGCTCCGATGATCTTCGAGACCAGCCTGCAGGCGCGCTTTCTCATTCCCATGGCGGTCACGATCGTGTTTGGCCTGCTTGTCGCGACGCTGCTGGTGCTGTTTCTGGTGCCCGCGCTCGTTATGATCGGCGACGACATCCGCGCGGTCGGCGGACGTGTCGTCGGCCGGAAGCCGGCGCCCGTCGCGCGGTCGGATGCGAGCGAGGCCCATTGAACGAACCTGTCGTCATGTCGAACGCCAGTCCTCCCGCGGACCGCGACGCAGCCGGCGCGGAGATTTCCGCGCCGCTACTGGACGCCGTCGCCGACTGGATCATGGAAGCGGCCATGGCGGACGCGGCGCTCGACGCGCTTTTCGAAGGCGCTTGCCTTCGTCTGCTCGCCGCCGGCGTGCCGCTCGCCCGCGTCCATCTGAGCTATCGGACGCTGCATCCGGCCGTGGAGTCGGTCTCGCTCGTCTGGACCCCGGACGAACCGGTCCGCGAGATGGAGCACATGCACGGCGCGAGCAATACCAGCGCGTGGCGGCGCAGCCCGTTCTACTACATGGTCCAGCGTGGCCTGCCGGCCCTGCGCCGGCGCCTGACCGGGCCGTCGGCGCTCTTCGATTTCGGCATATTGGACGACCTGCACGACGCTGGGATGACCGACTATCTGGCGCTCTTCGTGCGTTTCGACGACCTCTCCCAGCACGAACACCGGAACGGCGTCGTGACGTCCTGGGCGACGGCCAGGGACGGCGGCTTCACGGACGCCGACATCAAGGCGCTGCTCCGCATCAAGCAGCGTCTCGGCGTCGCGGCGAAGCTCGCGATCAAGTCCCAGATCGCCGAGAACGTCGTGTCCACATATCTCGGCCCGCGCGCCGGGATGGAGGTCCTGAACGGTCATATCCAGCGCGGCGATGGGCGGAGCATCCACGCCGTCGTCTGGTACTCCGACCTGCGTGGATCGAGCGCGCTCGCCGACCGCATGGCGGCGTCGCAGTACATCGCGCTTCTGAACGGCTATTTCGAATGCGCCGCCGGCGCCGTGATCGAGGCGGGCGGCGAGGTGCTGACCTTCATCGGCGACGGGGTGCTGGCGATCTTCCCAATTTCCCAGCCCGGCGACCGGGCGGCCGCGGAATCGGCGCTTGCGGCGGCGGAAGAGGCGCAGCGCCGCATTGCGGGCGTCAACGAAACGCTCGTCGCCGCCGGCCGCGACCCGATCGGCTTCGGCATCGCCATCCATGTCGGCCACGTCGTCTTCGGCAATATCGGCGCGGGCGCCAGGCTCTCCTTCACCACGATCGGTTCGGCCGTGAACGAGGTCGCGCGGCTGGAAGAGCTGACCAAGACCATGGACGCGAACATCCTGATGTCGGGCGAGTTCAAGGCCATGTTGCCGGAAAGCGCCGTGGCTCGCCTGACCGGCCACGGCTTCCGAAAATTCCGCGGCATCGCCGCCCCGATCGATGTCTACAGCCTAGACGACTGAGGCTCGGAGCTTGGCCGCTGCGTCCCGGCCAGCCGCCGCCGACCGTCGCGCCAGTTCGGGCGAAAGGCCGACATAGCCCTCCGGGTCGAGCAGTGAAGCGATTCGCTCGGCCGATAACTTCGCCGCGACCCGCTGATCGGCCGCGAGCAGGTCCGGAAAATCGCCCTTGCCGAGCGCCGCCGCCTGGGCCGCGTCGTAGACGACGTCGTGCGCTTCCTGCCGGCCGATTTCGGCGCCCAGCGCCAGCATGACGGGTTCCGCCATGATCAGGCCCGTCGTCAGGTCGAGGTTCCGGCGCATGCGCTCCGGCTTCACCGTCAGCCCGTCGAACAGGCGGATCATTCGCGCCAGCATGTCGCCGGTCGCGACGCAGGACCGCTCCGTCGCCTGGCGAATCTGAAGCGACGTGGCGCGGTCCGCTTCGTGCTCCGTCTGCATCGCTTCGAGGGCGAGCGGCGCCTGCATGCGGACGTCGGACGCGAGCGCCACGATATCCTGGGCCATGAAGGGATTGCGCTTCTGCGGCATGGTGCTGGAGCCGACGGAGCCCGGCGGCGTCGGCTCCTCAAGTTCGCCGAACTCCTGCTTCTGCAGCGTGTAGACCTCCCGGGCGATCTTGGCGCACGTGGCGGCGAGCATGGCGAGCAGCAGGACGTATTCGGTCAGATGGTCGCCTTCCGCACGGCTTGGCGTCGCCATCGCGCCCATGCCAAGCCGGGCGGCGAGCCGGTCCTGCAGGTCGAACCCGTCCGGGCCGAAGGACGCGAGCGTGCCGGCGGCGCCGCCGAGCATCGCGCGGAACACGCGGGGCGCCGCGTCGTCCAGGCGCTCGCCATGCCGGGCGATTTCGTCGATCCAGACCGCGACCTTGGCGCCGAATGTCGTCGGCACGGCGTGCTGACCGTGCGTGCGGGCCGGCATGGCGCTCTCGGCATGGGCCTCGGCGTGGCCGGCCAGGCTCTCCAGCAGGTCGGCCAACTGGCGCCGGAAAATCGCATCCGCCTGGCGCAGCACGATCAGGTCGCCGGTCTGGACGATGTTCTGGGTCGTGGCGCCCCAGTGAACATAGCCGCCGGCGTCGCCCTCGCAGAGCCGCGCCAGCTCCCAGACGAGCGGCGTCAACGTGTGGCCGCTGACCCGAAAGCCCTCAACCAGACGCTCGCGGTCGAACAGCTCGAATTTCGCCTTGGCGGCAATCTCGATGGCCGCGGCTTCCGGAACCATGCCGATCTCCGCCTGCGCCGCTGCGAGCGCCGCTTCGACGTCCAGCCAGGCCTGCCAGCGGTTCTCGATCTTGAAGAGCGCGCGCACGCCCGGATCGACGGTGCGCAGGTCCTGGGGATTGCTTGGAAGTTCGGTCATTGCGCGATCGCCTTAGATGTCGCCATTTCCGCGACCGCCGCGCCCGAATTCATGCCGTCCCGCCGCATCACGCTCTGCGGGCTGGCGAAGGGGCGGACGCCGATCGACTGGAAGGTGCGGGTGGTCGGGAACCGGGCGGAGAGGGCGTCGACGACCGAAGAAGCGAGGCGCGCGTCGGCTGACACCTCGTTGCCGCCGGAGACGTCGATCCTGGGCGTGGCGTAGATCTCTTCGAGGTCCATGCCGAAGTCGACCGCCATGGAGGCGATCTGGAACGCCGCCGGGACGATGCGCCGGCCACCCGATGCGCCTGTCGCGAGTTCGGGCGTCCCGTCGGCGTCGGTGACGATGGTCGGGCACATGTTGGAGAGGGGGCGCTGGCCGGGCGCGATCGAATTCGGCCGGCCAGGCTCCGGGTCGAACCACATCATGCCGTTGTTGAAAAGGATGCCGGTCGCCGGGCCCATGTAGCGCGAACCGAACCGCTCCAGCAGGGTGTTGGTCAGCGCGACCATGTTGCCGGCGGCGTCGACCACGGAGAGATGGGTCGTGCAGGCCAGTTCGTCCGCCGGCGCGCCGTGCCCCAGCGCCTTCAAGCGATGGTCATAGGCTTCGCGAAGCGCTTCGGCCCAGGCGACATAGGTCTCGGGCGAAAGACCGGCGGCGGGATCGACAGATGCTTCGATGGATCGTAGCGCCCGCGCGAAGGTCGGCGCGCCGGTCAGCCCGGAGGCGAGGCAGATGCGTTTGCCACGGTACGGAATGCCCTCGACCTCCGCGACCGTCGCGGCATAGTCCGCGAGGTCGTCGGCCTGGAACGCCGAGCCGTCGAGATCCTGCAGCACGAGCTCCGCAAGCTTGCCGCGATAGAAATCGCCTGGCCCGGCCTCCGCCAGCCTGCGCAAGGTTTCCGGCAGGGCGCCGAGCCGGATACGCGTCGGGCTGTGGCTCGAACGGGAGACTGCCGGCGCGCCGCCCGGCAGATAGGTCTTGGCGCTCTCGGCGAAGCGGCCGAGGCCGGCGGCGACGCCATAGGCGATCTGCAGGGTCTGATACCAGTCCGTCGGCATGCCCTTGTCGGCAAGCGCGAT
>DAINCG010000017.1:0-387 GCA_036732525.1 Pseudomonadota bacterium
CGTAGAAGATCTCGGTCGTGTTGTGGTTGATCATCGTGCGGATGGGCTTGATCTCCATGCCCTTGCCCTTCACGGCCCGCATGTCGACCAGGAAGACGGACAGACCGTCCGTCCGCTTCGCGACCTTGTCCTTGGGCGTCGTCCGCGCCAGCAGCAGCATCAGGTCGGAATGTTCGGCCCGGCTGGTCCAGACCTTCTGGCCGTTCACGACATATTCGTCGCCCTCGCGCACCGCGGTGGTCCGCAGGCTGAGCGTGTCGGTGCCGCTCGTCGGCTCGGTCACGCCGAAGGCCTGCAGGCGCAGTTCGCCGGTCGCGATCTTCGGCAGGTATTCCCGCTTCTGCTCCTCCGAGCCGTGCCGGAGGACGGTGCCCATGGTGTACATCT
>DAINCG010000017.1:430-3068 GCA_036732525.1 Pseudomonadota bacterium
GAGGATCGCCGCGCCGGCGGAGATCGGCAGGCCCGCCCCGCCATATTCCTCCGGGATCAGCACGGCCAGGAAACCGCTCTCGGTCAGCGCCTGCACGAACTCCGTCGGATAGGCGCGCTCCTGGTCCTTCTTCCGCCAGTATTCGCCGGGGAAGCCCTCGCAGAGCTTGGCGACGGCCTCGCGGATTTCCGGATAGGTCGTTTCCAGGGGCATGCTGGGCATGTCGGCGGCGTAGGCGGCGCTGTCGGGCACGGCTCTCTGTCTCCATCGCTTGGGGATTGGGGACTTTAGCGCCAATCGGCAAGGTCCCGGAAGTCCCCGCCCTTGCCAGAACCGGGGGCGCGGTCCTACCTATGCGGGCGACATTTCCGCGCAAAGGGCCCGGGCCATGCTGGACGGCAAGCGCATACTCCTGATCATCGGCGGCGGCATCGCCGCTTATCGCAGCCTGGACTTGATCCGACGCCTGCGCGAACGGGGCGCTTCCGTGCGCTGCGTATTGACCAAAGGCGGCGCCCAGTTCGTGACGCCGCTCAGCGTCGCCGCACTTTCGGAAGAGAAGGTCTACCAGGACCTCTTCTCGCTGACCGACGAGAGCGAGATGGGCCATATCCGCCTGTCCCGGGAAGCCGACGTCGTCGTCGTGGCGCCGGCGACGGCCGACCTGATCGCGAAGGTGGCGAACGGCCACGCCGACGATCTCGCTTCGACCGCGCTGCTTGCGACCGACAAGCCCGTGCTGATCGCGCCGACGATGAACGTCCGCATGTGGGAGCATCCGGCCGTTCGCCGGAACGTCCGCTCGTTGGAGGAATGGGGCGTCTTCCGGGTCGGCCCCGGCTCCGGCGCGCTCGCCTGCGGCGAGACGGGCTCGGGGCGCATGGCGGAGCCCCTGGAGATCGTCGACGCGATCGAAGTCGTGCTGCAGGCCGCCGCCGGCCCTCTTCCGCTCGACGGGCGGACGGCGCTCGTCACCAGCGGCCCGACCTGGGAGCCGATCGACCCCGTCCGCTTCATCGCCAACCGGTCGTCCGGCAAGCAGGGCCACGCGGTCGCGGCAGAGCTTTCTGCGCTGGGCGCGGACGTGACGCTGATCAGCGGGCCGACGAACCAGCCGCGCCCGCATGGCGTCGACGTCATCGATATCGAAAGCGCGCGGGAACTGCTGCAGGCCTGCATGGACCGCCTGCCGGTCGACATCGCGGTCTGCGCCGCCGCCGTCGCCGACTGGCGCGTCGACGGCGAATCCAACCAAAAGATCAAGAAGTCCGGCGCGCCGCCGACGCTCAAGATGACGGAGAACCCGGACATCCTGAAATCCATCTCGAACGCGGAGCCGAAGCGCCCGGCGCTCGTCGTCGGCTTCGCGGCGGAGACGGAAAACCTGATCGAGCACGCCAAGCAGAAGCTCGCCACGAAGGGCTGCGACTGGATCATGGCGAACGACGTCTCGCCGATGACCGGCGTCTTCGGCGGCGACGCGAACACGATCCACCTTGTCACGCCCGGCGGGGTCGAGCCCTGGCCGCTGATGGACAAGACGGCGGCGGCGAAGCGCCTTGCCGAACGCATCGCCGACCATTTCGCGCCGGAACGGCTCGCCGCCCAGTGATTGAAGGCCAGTGATTGAAGTCCGATTGAAACGCCTGCCACACGCCGCGGGCCTGCCCGTCTACGCAACCGCGGACGCCGCCGGCGCCGACCTCCTGGCCGCCGTCGAGGCGCCGGTGACGGTGGCGCCCGGCGCCCGCGCCCTCATCCCCTGCGGCTTCGCGATGGCGCTGCCGAAGGGCTACGAGGCGCAGGTCCGGCCGCGCTCGGGCCTCGCGCTCAAGCATGGCATTACGCTGCCGAATGCGCCCGGGACCATCGACGCCGATTATCGGGGCGAGGTCGCCGTTATCCTTGCAAACGGCGGCGACCAGCCCTTCGAGGTGACGCGCGGCATGCGCATCGCGCAGATGGTGATCGCCCCCGCCCCGCAGGCGACCTTCGCCGAGGTCGACGACCTCGACCAGACGGCGCGCGGCGCCGGCGGTTTCGGATCGACGGGAACGGATGCGGCATGAGCCTCGATCTCGACTTCACCGACGAAGAACTCGAACGCTATTCGCGTCACATCCTGCTGCCGGAAGTCGGCGCGACGGGCCAGGCGAAGCTACGCGCCGCGAGCGTGCTGATCGTCGGCGCGGGCGGTCTTGGCGCCCCGATGATCGTCTATCTGGCCGCCGCCGGCATCGGGCGGATCGGCATCATCGACCACGACGTCGTCGATCGCTCGAACCTGCAGCGCCAGATCGCGCACACGACCGACCGGATCGGCGTCAACAAGGCCGAGAGCGCGGCGATCACGGCGCGGGCGATCAACCCGGACATCGCGGTCGAAGTCCACGCCGAACGGCTTTCAGACGCAAATATCGACAGTCTGCTCAGCGGCTACGACATCGTCGCCGACGGCACGGACAATTTCGCAACGCGCTACATGGTCAACGACGCGGCCGTCCGGCTCGGCAAGACGCTGGTGACGGCGGCGTTGCTGCGCTTCGACGGGCAAATCACCACGGTGAAGCCCGGCGGCCCCTGCTACCGCTGCCTGTTCCCGGAGCCGCCGCCGGAAGGCTCCGTTCCGTCCTGCTCC
>DAINCG010000017.1:3078-6146 GCA_036732525.1 Pseudomonadota bacterium
TGCGGCGCCTGCACGGTGCAGGTGGATGGCGTGGCGCAGCGCTCCTGCGTGCTGGGATCGGTCGCGGGTATCCTCGGCACGATGCAGGCGACGGAGATCGTCAAGGAGATCCTGGGCGTCGGCGACAGCCTCTCCGGCCGCCTCCTCCTCTTCGACGGCCTCGAAATGAGCCTCCGCGCCATGAAGGCGAAGCGCCGCCCGGCCTGCAAGGCCTGCGGCGACGGCGAGGCCGCCTAGACGTCAGGCCGAGACCGGAAACACGCCTGCCGGCAAATACTCGTAGGTCAGGTTTCCAAGCTCTGCCGGCCCCCAGTCGGGCGTGTCGATGATCACGATTTCGGCGCACATCGGTTCGTAGATCTCGCGGAAGTGGGTCTTCGAGCGGAGCAGGATCACGTCGAAGTCCTTCGGATCGAGGCCATCGAACTGGGTGAAACAGTCCATGTCGATTGCGGACCACTGCGCCGAGACGACGGAGACCGTGACCCCGCCAATCTGCAGCAGCGCCGACGCGCCGAGGTCGATCATCATGCCGGTCTTGAGCGGCCCCGTGATCTTGAAACGGAGCGGGCCGGCCCAAAGCACCCGCGCCGCCGTCTCGATCGGACCGCCCGACCGGGGGCTCGACTTGCCGAAGAGCGGCATCCGCAGCGTCGCGCCGGCGCCGGCCTTCCCGGCCGCTTCCGCCAGATCCGGATCGAACATGAAGGGCGCATAGGCGCGGTCGACGCCGCGCCGGATCAGCTCACGGAGGACGTAGGTGCTGTCATTGAGGCGGTCGGCGTGCTCCAGGATGCAGACCGGCTTGTCGCTCCGGGCGGCGACGGCGAGCGCATGGTCGACGCCGCTCTGGACGTCGTGGATCAACTCCCGCCGGAAGAGCTGCTCGCGCAGGTCCCAGCACCGCTTCGCCATGCCCTCCGCCCAGCGGTTGGCGGCGTCCGCGTCGCCGTCCGCGACGGCGAGCGCGGTCATGCCGGTGTCCGGCGTGTCGGCATAGGAGAAGCCGCCGAAGAGCGAGCAGTCGAGCAGGCCGTGCGCCTTCGCCGCCCGCTCCGTTTCCGCCACCAGGTCCGCCAGGGGTTCGAGCCGGGTCGCGCTGAAGACCGACGGCAGCGCGATGCCGGGCTTCGCCATCGCCATCACCGGATCGATCTCGCCGCGAAGCTTGCCGAGCAGCAACCGCGCCGCTCGGGCGCCTGTCTCCCACATGTCGGTGTGGGGCGAATAGCGGAAGCCGGTGACGATGTCGGCTGCGGCGAGGCTCTCGGGAGCCAAGTTCGCGTGGTAGTCCATCGGACAGGCGATCGCGACGTCCGGCCCGACGACCCGGCGCACCGCTTCCAGCACGCCGGCGTCGGCCTTCCGATTGGTCGGCGTGGCGAGCGCGCCGTGGAGATGGATCGCAACCGCGTCGATCTCGCCTTTGAGCGCCTCGAGGCCGGCGACGATCTCCCCGACATACTTGTCATAAGCGGCGTCGCTCGCCGCCGCCGCGGCGCCGACGCCCGCATCGACGACGCCGACGAGTTCGGCGCCGGCGGCTTGCAGCGTGTCGATCAGCCCGCCCTGGGGCGTCGCGGTCCCGGCGAAGCCTTCGATGACGGCGGCGCCGCGCTTGGCGCTCCGCTCGAACTCGTCCGTGTCGGTCACATCCGGCAGAAAGGTCACGGATTCAAGCCAGAAACCCATCACGGCGATCCGCATCGGGCCGCTCTCCCACATTTTCGGCAAGGACGACTCGCAGGCCGTCCGCCAGCGATGATGCGCGACCCGAACGACATTCGCAAAACTGTGACGGCGCTTACTCGCGCTTCCCCGGCGCCCGCCCAATCTATCGCTCATCAGACAACGAACCGAAGGAAACACTCAGATGACGAAGCAGCTTGAAGCCAGGACCGCCGCCCCGTCCGCGATCGCCGACGCCGAGCTCGACCAGATCTCCGGCGGCCCGGCCTTCCTGAAGCTCGAAGGCGTCGAGGGCGAGTCGACCGATCAGGGGCACAAGGACTGGATCAACCTGCTTTCGGTCTCCTAGGACTGCGAGTTGCGGGCGCAGCACGCGACCGCAGCAACCCATCGCCACGCCCCGGGCCGAACCGCAACGCGGTTCGGCCCGCTCTCATTCAGGGCGTCGCCGTCGCAACGCCGCTTGGTCGCCCGCGCCAACTCCGGTATGTCGAGATCACCGAACCTGCTGGAGTTCTTCGATGTCCATGATGCTCGACGCCGCCCCGGAAGCCGAGACCTTCGTCACCCACCTGGAATGCGGCTACACCGGCGAGCGCGCCGAGGCGGACACGCTCCATAGGCTCTCCAGCGCGGGCAAGCCCTATCTGGTCCGCTACGACCTGGACGGCGTGAAGGGCGCGCTGACGAAAGACGTCCTGGCCGGCCGTCAGCCGACGCTTTGGCGCTACCGGGAACTGCTGCCCGTCCGGAAGCGGGAGAACTGCGTCTCGCTCGGCGAGGTGATGACGCCGGTGCTGCCGATGCCGAACCTGGAGAAGGCCAACGGCGCCGCCGGAATTCTGGTCAAGGACGAGGGCCGCCTGCCGACGGGGTCGTTCAAGGCGCGCGGTCTCGTGATGGCCGTCTCCATGGCGAAGGAGCTTGGCGTCAAGCGGATGGCGATGCCGACCAATGGCAATGCCGGCGCCGCGCTCGCGGCCTATTGCGCCCGCGCCGGCATCAAATCCTATGTCTTCGCGCCGGAGGACACGCCCGAAATCAATCTCCGCGAGATCGCCGAACAGGGCGCCAAGACCTGGCGGGTCAACGGCTATATCGACGACTGCGGCAAGATCGTCGGCGAGGGCAAGGACGCCATGGGGTGGTTCGACACCTCCACGCTGAAGGAGCCCTACCGGATCGAGGGCAAGAAGACGATGGGTCTGGAGCTCGCCGAGCAGATGGGCTGGACGCTGCCCGACGTCATCCTCTACCCGACCGGCGGCGGCACCGGCCTCATCGGCATGTGGAAGGCCTTCGACGAGCTGGAGAAGATCGGCTTCATCGGCGCCAAGCGCCCGCGCATGGTCGCCGTTCAGGCGGAAGGCTGCGCGCCG
>DAINCG010000017.1:6162-10211 GCA_036732525.1 Pseudomonadota bacterium
ATGGTTCGCGCCTACGAGGCCGGCGAGCGCCACGCCAAGCGCTGGGAGAACGCCCAGACCGTCGCCATGGGCATCCGCGTGCCCCAGGCCGTCGGCGACTTCCTGATCCTGGACGCCGTCCGCGAATCGAACGGCTTCGCCATCGCCGTCGGCGACCCGGCGATCGAGGCGGCCCGGACGGAGGTCGCGAAGTCCGAAGGCCTGTTGCTCTGCCCCGAAGGCGCAGCGACCTACGCCGCCTATAAGGCGGCGCGGGCCGACGGCCGCATCAAGGCGGACGAAACTTGCGTCCTCTACAACTGCGCGACCGGCCTCAAATACCCGCTGCCGCCGATGGACCGGGCGCTCGACCGCACCAAGCCGATCGACTACGCGGCGATCGCGGCGGCAGAGTGAGCCTCAGCCGCCGTTCGCGTGGACGAAGTCGATGATGGCCTGGACGGCGCGCTTCGCCCGGGGCGCCGCGGGATCGCGTGCGATGAAGGCATGCGGCGCGCCGTCGAAAACTTCGAGCTTCAGACTGCCGCCGGCCTTCCGCCAGGCCTCCGCGAACAAATTCGACATGTCGGGGCCGAGATTGTCGTCCTGCGTCCCCTGCAGCAGCAGCGCAGGCGGCAGGGCGACCGCCTCGCCGCGCCCGAGGATGCGGTGCGGCGAACCTTCGTCCATCGCGGCGAGGTCCGGCCAGAACGCGTCATGGGCGTCGACGAGGCGCTGGTTGCCGTTCCCCTGCACCATCTTGTAGCGGGCATAGGGGTCCGAGACCGGCCAGCAGAGCGCGATGAAGACGGCGCTGGCGTCGACGTCGGGCGCGTCCGCGAGCTTGTGCGCGGCATAGCGCGGGTCGGTTGGCCGCATCGCGTTCAACAGCGCCAGATGCCCGCCGCTCGACGTGCCGATCAGGCCGACCCGGTCGGCCGACGTGCCGAAGCCGACGGCGTTCGCCTTGAACCAGCGCATGGCGAGATTCACGTCGGCGACCGTGCCCGGATACATCGTCTGCGGCGGCATCCGGAAGTCGATGGCGCACACGACCGCACCGCTGGCGGCGAGCGGCCGGTCGATATCGACGTTGGTGAAACGGTCGTTCAGCGTCCAGGCGCCGCCATGCACTTCGACCGCCGCCGGAAACGGTCCCTCGCCCTTTGGCCGATAGATCCGGGCAAGCAGCGGGACGCCCTCCACATTGGCATATTCGATATCCTCGACCTCGACGTCATATTCGGCGGTCATGGCGCGCTCCCCGATCGCGTGACTGTTGCGGCAGAGTATCGGGCCCAGGGCGTTCGTTGGACAAGCGGCGCCGCCATGCGGAAGACGCGCGGCCGGCGCCCGGCAAACGACCTTTTATTGCGGCGCCGCATCGGGCAGGCTTGGCGTCGATCCCGCTCAAACAGGAAAGACGCGCCATGACCGGAACCTACGACCCGAACCGCCGCGAAGGGCTCGACTTCATGAGCCGCCGGGCGGACTTCGCCGCCGGCAAGGACGATCCGCGCGCCTATCTGGAGCGCTGCCTGGAGGCCTATGCGGCGCGGGAGCCGGTCGTGCAGGCTTTCGCGGCCATGAACATGGAGACTGCCCGCGCCGCCGCCGACGCGAGCGCGGCGCGCTGGCGGGAAGGCAGGGCCCTATCCCCCATCGACGGCATGCCGGTCCCGATCAAGGACCTGCTCGAAACCAAGGACATGCCGACGGAGATGAACTGCGCCGCGCTCAAGGGCAATTTCCCGAAGCGCGACAACGCCGCCGTCAGCGCGCTGCGCCAGGCCGGCGCGGTCATCTTCGGCAAGACTGTGACGGCCGAACTGGGCGGCGCGCATCCGGGGCCGACCACCAACCCTTTTGATTCGGAGCGGACGCCCGGCGGCTCCTCCTCCGGCTCCGCGGCCGCGGTCGCGGCGGACATGGCGCCGGCGGCGATCGGGACCCAGGTCGGCGGCTCGATCATCCGGCCGGCCGCCTTCTGCGGCAATGTCGCGATCAAGCCGAGCCAGGGCGGGATCAACCGTGGCGAACGCCAGGCGACGAGCATGAGCACGCACGGCGTCCACGCCAACACCATCGAGGACATGTGGCAAGTCGCCGTGGAGATCGTCGCCCGCGTCGGCGGCGACCGGGGCGGCCCCGGCATCATGGGGCCGATGACGACGCCCGCCGCGCGAAAGCCGGAACGTCTGATCGTGCTGGAAACGGCCGGCTGGCAAGTCCTGGACGACGCGAGCAAGGCCGCCTTCGAGGAACTGCTCGGCCGCATCAAGGCGGAAGGGATCGAGCTTTTGCGCCGGGGCGATGCGCCGGCGGTCGAGACGCTGGAACAGGGCATCGCCGAAGCCGGCCGCATCGCGGCCTCGATCACCGGCTGGGAGAACCAGTGGACCTACCGCAACATCCTGGACGCCAACCCGGACGGCATCAGCGACCGGGCGAAGGGCGTGCTGGAGCGGGCGGAAGCGATGACCGTCGGCGACTACCGCGCGCTCTTGACGGAGCGCGCGATGGCCCAGGCGCTCTATGCCGACGTCGCGCCGCTCGCCGACGCCGTCATCACCCTCGCCTGCCCCGGCCCCGCGCCGATCTGGACCGGCGACACGCCGAACGCCCCGCTCGCCGCCCGCCCGACCGGCGACGCGATCTTCAACTATCCGAGCTCAATGCTGTTCGCGCCCGCCGTCACGACGCCGAAGCTCGCGGTCGACGGACTGCCGGTCGGCGTTCAGCTGATGGGCCGCCCCGGCGAGGACGCCAAGATGACCGGCCTCGCCCGCTGGCTGCTAGACGGAGTCCCGCCCGTCGTCGTCTAGGGCCGACGGCAGGTCCTGGAGCGCGATCTCGACGGCGCGGGCGAACGCGTCCGCGCCGCCCGAAGTCTCCGCGAGCGTCAGTGCGAGCTTCGCCAGGAAGACCTGGGCGTCCGGGCCGGCGTCGTCGATTGCGGCGGCCAGCCGTTCGAAGTTCGCCTCGCGGTCCTGGTCCGACAGTCCGCTCATGAAGAGAGCCCCAGCGCCCGGCGCGCCGCCGCTTCGACTCCCGCCACGTCGGCGGCGGCCAACCAGCCGGCGACATAATCGTCCGGCCGAATGAGCGCGACGCCGCCCGCCGCCGCGGCATACCGCTCAGTGGCGACAGGATCGGCCGTAACCAGGACGACGGCCGTCGGGTCGATTTTTTGCAGCGCGGCCGCGAGCGCGGCGCCGTCGCCGTCGCCGAACAGGACGGCGGTCAGTCCGGGCCCGAAGCCGTCCCGCAAAAAGCCGCCATCGAAGAGTCGCGCGTCCGGCGCCACCGCGCCAATTTCCGGTCCGCCAGCGCGCGTCTTCGGCGTAAACACGCAGCCGGCGTCGCCATAGGCGAACGGGCGCATCTGCCGCGGGTCGGCAAGACGGCGCGCGAAGTCATGGGAGACGGAGAGCGACAGCGCGGCTTCCCGCGCGAGACGCCAGCCCTCGCTCGGCGGTGTCATGAAGCGGGCGCTCTTCGTGGCGTTCCGAAACACGTCGAGCGTCGCAGCGCGCCGCTCGGCCGTGTAGCTATCGAGGAGCTCCGCCCCCGCCCGGCCGTCCAGCACGTAGGCCAGCTTCCAGGCGACGTTTTGGGCGTCCGCAAGCCCATTGTTCAGGCCGCGAACGCCGAAGATCGGAACGATGTGCGCGCTGTCGCCGGCGAAATAGACCCGGCCCGACCGATAGTCGTCGAGGCAGAGCGTGTTCGCCGTATAGGCGCTCCACCATTCGAGTTCCCAAGGGGCGGCGTGGCCGATCTCCTCGAGGACGGCGCCGACCTTCGCGCGCACGGTCGCCTCGGCCAGTTCATGGTCCAGGTCCGCGTCGGCGGGGACCTGATAATCGATCCGCCAGATATCGTCCGGCTGGCGGTGGATCAGGACAGTGCCGCCGGGATTGCACGCCGGCTCGAACAGGGCCCGACGGCGGGTCGGGTAGTCATGCCGCATTCTGACGTCGGCGATGACATAGCGGCCCTCATGGTTCTCCCCTTTCAGGCGAAGACCGAGCATGCCGCGGATCGGGCTGCGCGCGCCGTCGGCGGCG
>DAINCG010000017.1:10234-11760 GCA_036732525.1 Pseudomonadota bacterium
CCGCCTCGAGCCCGTAGGCGCCGTCAGGCGACGCAACGTCAATCAGGACGCCGTCGACGTCCTGCGTCAGGCCCCGAACCTCGCTCTTCCAGCGCAGATCGATCAACGGCTCCCTCTGCGCGGCCTCGATCAGGAATTGCTCGATGTATTGCTGCTGCAGATTGTACATGGGCAGATGCTTGTCGTGGTCGCCGTGGGGCATGGCGAAGGCGTAGACCTCCCGGCCCCGGTAGAAGCTTCGTCCCTCCCGCCAACCGAGCGACTTTGCAAGAAACGGCGCCGCCGCCCCCGCCCGCTCCAGGATGCGGATGCTGTCGCGGGCGATACAGATCGCGCGACTGCCGTCGTTGACGGTATTTTTCCGCTCCAGCAAGACCGACGCGACGCCATGGCGGGCGAGCGTGAGCGCCGCCGCAAGGCCGACCGGCCCCGCGCCCACGATAACGACCTGACAGCGCCGGCCGCCGCCGGCCAGTTCCGGCGCCGCTGGACAGGCATAGGTCGGATAATCGAAATAGAGGGAGTCGAGCGGCCCCCTGCCAGCCGGACGCATATGCCGCCCTCCCTGGCCGAAACTTGGTTCTTCGGCGACGCGCATGTTTCGGCGGCGCCGCGTTCGGGGCATTCTAGCCCGACGCCAATGTTTGGCGACAAGGGAGAACGCGCCATGGACCAGTCGGCCCCGCAGTTCACGATCGCCCAGAGCCGCGCCCAGTACAACGCCGGCTACATGCCGGGCTTCGGCAACGACTTCGAAACGGAGGCGCTGCCGGGCGCACTTCCCATCGGCCAGAATTCGCCGCAGCGCTGTCCCTACGGCCTCTATGCCGAGCAGCTCTCCGGCACGCCGTTCACGGCGCCCCGCGCGACCAACCGCCGGTCCTGGCTCTATCGGATGCGGCCGACGGTGCTGCACCTCGGCCAGGGCGAAGCGCTCGACCTTCCCGACTTCCGCTCCGCGCCGACGCTCGGCGAGTGCGACCTGCCGCTCGCGCCGATGCGCTGGGACCCGGCGCCGATTCCGGATGCGCCGATGACCTTCCTTAGCGGCATGAAGACGATCGCGACCGGCGGCGACGTCATGACCCAGACCGGCTTCGCGATCCACGTCTACACCGTGACGGAGAGCATGGCCGACGACTATTTCTATAATGCCGACGGCGAGATGCTGATCGTGCCGGAGGTCGGCGCGCTTCGCTTCTTCACCGAATTCGGCATCGTCGACATCGCGCCCGGCGAGATCGCGGTCATGCCGCGCGGCGTCAAGTTCAAGGCGGCGCTGCACGGCGAGGAGCCGGCCAGGGGCTATGTCTGCGAGAACTACGGCGCGCACTTCACCTGCCCGGAGCGCGGGCCGATCGGCGCCAACTGCATGGCGAACCGGCGCGATTTCCTGACGCCCGTCGCGGCGTTCGAGGAGAAGGACGGCGCGGCCTGTCGCATGATCCTGAAGTGGTGCGGCCGCTTCCAGGTGGCCGAGATCGACCACTCGCCGCTCGACGTCGTCGCCTGGCACGGCAACTACG
>DAINCG010000017.1:11770-17240 GCA_036732525.1 Pseudomonadota bacterium
ACAAATACAACCTCCGCCACTACTCCCCGGTCGGGCCGGTGCTGAACGATCATGCCGACCCGTCGATCTTCACGGTCCTGACCGCGCCTCTGGGCGAGCCCGGCACCGCGAACATCGACTTCGTGATCTTCCCGCCGCGCTGGATGGTCGCCGAGAACAGTTTCCGGCCGCCCTGGTACCACATGAACGTCATGTCGGAGTTCATGGGCCTGATCGAGGGCGTCTACGACGCGAAGCCGGAAGGCTTCGTGCCCGGCGGCATGTCGCTGCACAACTGCATGCTGCCGCACGGGCCGGACACCGCCGCGTTCTACGGCGCGGCCCTGAAGGACCTGGCGCCGGAAAAGCTGGACAACACCCTCGCCTTCATGTTCGAGACCCGGTATCCGCAGCAATTGACCCGTTACGCGGCCGGCCTGCCGACCTTCCAGGCAGGTTACCCGGACGTCTGGAATGGGCTCCGCAACCACTTCGATCCGGCGCGGCCGGTCTGGAACGGCGAGTAGGCGATGAACCAAACCCACGATCCGAACCTCAAGTCCTGGGTCGAAAGCGCGAACGATCCGAATTCGGACTTCCCGATCCAGAACCTGCCGTTCGGCGTCTTCTCGCTCGACGACGAGCCGGCGCGCGTCGGCGTCGCGATCGGCGACCAGATCCTGGACATGGGCCTGCTGGAAGAAGCCGCAGGCGACGTCGATCCGGACCATCCGATCTTCGCGCGGCCGAGCCTGAACGCGTTCATGGCGCTCGGCCCAAAGGTCTGGTCGGAGACGCGGGCGATGGTCTCGCGCCTCCTCTCGGCGGACGAGGAACGGCTTCGCGACGACGAAGACCTGCGCGCCCGCGCGCTAATCGCACGGGATGACGCGGTGATGTACATGCCGTTCGAGGTCGCGGGCTACACCGACTTCTATTCTTCCCGCGAGCACGCGACCAACGTCGGCACGATGTTCCGGGGGGCGGAGAACGCGCTGCCGCCGAACTGGCTGCACCTGCCGATCGGCTATAACGGCCGCGCCTCGACCGTCGTCGCATCGGGCGCGCCGGTCGTCCGGCCGCTCGGCCAGCTCAAGGGACCGAACGATCCGGCGCCGCGCTTCGGGCCTTGCGAGAAGCTCGACATCGAACTGGAGCTCGGCGCCGTCGTCGGCCAGCCGACCCTGATGGGCCAGCCCGTCACGGTCGAAGAAGCGCGCAGCATGATCTTCGGCTACGTCATCCTGAACGACTGGTCGGCGCGCGACATCCAGGTCTGGGAATACCAGCCGCTCGGGCCCTTTCAGGCGAAGGCGTTCGCGACGACGATCTCGCCCTGGGTCGTGACGGCGGAGGCGCTGGAGCCGTTCCGCGCGCCCGCGCCGACGCCCGAACGCCCGCTGCTGCCCTATCTCGAAGAGGCGGAGCCCGGCGTCTACGACATCGACTTCGAGATCGGCCTCGCGCCCGACGGCGGCGCGGAAACGGTGATCAGCCGCACGAACTTCCGGCACATGTACTTCTCGCCGGCCCAGCAACTCGCCCACCACGCGGTCGGCGGCTGCAAGATGAACGTCGGCGACCTGTTCGGCTCCGGCACGATCTCCGGCCCGACGCGGGACAGCTGCGGCTCCCTCCTGGAGCTTGCCTGGAACGGGACGGAGCCGCTCCAGGTCGACGGCGATGTGCGAAGCTTCCTCCAGGACGGCGACACGGTCGCGATCCGGGGCTGGAGTCAGGGCGACGGCTACCGAGTCGGCTTCGGCGAATGCCGCGGCCAGATCCTGCCGAGCCTGGACATCCCCGACATCTGGCGTCGGTAGTACGGTCGGGCGTCTACTCGACCATCGCCCGCAGCATGAAGCGCGGCTCGTTCGGCGGGAAGTCTGCGGCGTTGCGGTGCAGGGTAGCGCCGCCGACGACCTCCCAGCCGAGCGGCTGGCCAAGCGGACGGAGCGACCAATCCGTTCGCGCCAGCATGGTCAGCGGCCCTTGAAGTTCGGCTTCCGCCGCTCGCGAAACGCGGCGAACGCTTCCTGGCGGTCCGCGCTCACCATCTGCGGATGGATGAAGTCGACGAACTCGTGCTCGTTCTCCAGGTAGCGGAGCTGGGCGTCCCGGTAGTGCCCGTATTTGATCGCCTTGATGTAGAGCGGCGGCACTTCCTTCAGCATCTCCGCCCAGCGAACCGCCGTCGCCATCAGGTCGGCGCGGCTCGTCACCTCGTTGACCATGCCGAAGTGGTAGGCCCGGTTCGCGTCGACCATTCGCCCGCCCTTCCAGGCGAGCAGCAGGAACTCCAGGCTGATCTTGAAAGGCATGTAGGGCAGATAGCCGATCGGCGCGATCGAGACGCCGGCCTTGGCTTCGGGAAAGCCGATCTGCGTGTCGTCGGCCGCGATGGTGAGGTCGCTTCCGCGGATGGCGAAGGCGTAGGCGCCGCCCAGCACGTAGCCCTGGACCGCCGCAATCAGCGGCTTGTAGAGGCCGCGGCCGTTCGGCGGATAGGCCATGTGCAGCCGGTGCGGAATGCCGCTGTCGTCGACCTCCTTCAGGTCCTTGCCGACGCTGAAATGGTCGCCGTTGGCGGACAGGACGCCGACCCGCGCCGCCTCGTCCTGCTCCAGCCGGATCCAGGCGGCCTTGAGGGCGTCGCACATCGCGCCGTTCATGGCGTTCATCGCCTCCGGCCGGTTCAGCGTGATGAACGCGACGCCATCCCGGACTTCGTAGAGCACCGGCTCGGCGACCGCATTTCTCGCCATGGCCTTCATGCGACCCTCCCCATTCGAACCTGCAGTCCTGAAATCCTAGCCACGCGACCGTCCAGCGTCGATCCGGCGGCGCGTTGCGGCCCGGAACCGCCGTGACCTAGAGTTTCGGTCCGGAACCAATTGGAGGCGCCTACGTGCCCGGACCGTCCAATCCGCCGCTCGACGGCCTCGTCGTGCTCGACTTCACCCGCGTCATCGCCGGGCCGTTCCTGACCCAGATGCTGGCCGACTTCGGCTGCGACGTCATCAAGGTCGAGGCGCCGGGCGTCGGCGACGACCTCCGGCATTACCGGCCGACCGGCTGGACCAAAGACGCGCCGGGCTTCGTCGGGCTCAACCGCAACAAGCGGTCCATCGAAATCGACATCGCAAATCCGGCCGGCCGCGAGCTTTGCTTCCAGCTTGCCGAAAAGGCGGACATCCTGGTCGAGAACTTCCGGCCGGATGTCATGGCGCGCTTCGGCCTGGACTATGCGGCGATGGCGGAACGCAATCCGCGGCTGATCTACTGCTCGATTTCGGGCTACGGCCACACCGGCCCTTTCCGCCTCGTCGCCGGCTATGACCCGATCGCGCAGGCGGAAAGCGGCATGATGTACCTGACCGGCGCGGCCGACATCGAGCCGCAGAAGGCCGGCGGGTCGATCGGCGACAGCTTCACCGGCCTGCATGCCGGGATGGGCGTCTTGGCGGCCCTGGAGGCGCGCCACCGGACCGGACGCGGCCAGCATGTCGAGGTGTCGCTGTTCGACTCGATGCTCTCCGTCCTGGGATATGTCGCCGCCCACGCGCAGCTGACCGGCGAGGACCCGCCGCGCATGGGCAACAAGTCCTATGCGCTCGTGCCGCTCGGCGTCTTCCAATGCCGGGACGGGCCGATCATGATCGTCGTCGGGAACGACCGTCAGTACACGAAGTTCTGCCGCGACGTGCTGGAACGTCCCGACCTCCTCGCCGATCCGCGCTATGCGACGCTGTCCGACCGCCTGGCCAACCGGGACAGCCTCGAGGCGGAGATCGAGGCGGCCTTCCTGGCGCGCGACCGGGCGGAATGGGTCGAGCGCATGCGTAGCGCCGGGGTGCCGGGCGGCGCCGTCCGTTCGCCGCTCGAAGCCGTGCGCTCGCCGGAAGCGACGGCGCGCGAGATGCTGAAGCCGGTGATGTTCGACGGGGAATCGGTCGAACTCGTCGCCAACCCGATCAAGTTCTCGGAAACGCCGCCGGTCGCGCCGACGGCTGTCCCGGCGCGGGGCGAGCATCGGCGCGAAGTCCTGGCCGACGTCCTCGAGATGGACATGGCCGCGATCGACGCGCTCGCCGCCAGCGGCGCCTTCGGGCCGTCCTGACCGAGAACCGTAACGAAACTCCGCCATAGGGAGCGCGAACTTCCCAACCGCAAAGGACGACGGCGATGCGACTGAATTCGGTCGACGACGCTTTCCATCTTCTGGCGACAAAGGGCGACGGCGCCTACGGTCTCGCCGGCGTCACGCAGCTTGAGCACGCGCTCCAGTCGGCGGCGCTCGCCCGGGCGCGCGGCCTCGGCCCTGCCTTGACCGTCGCGGCGCTGCTGCACGACATCGGCCATCTGCTGCATGACGGGCACGAATCGCTGGCGGCGCAGGGCGTCGACGGCGCCCATGAAGCCGCAGGCGCCGCGATGCTGGCCGGCCTGTTCGGCCCCGACGTCGTCGAGCCGATCCGCCTGCACGTCCCGGCGAAGCGCTGGCTCTGCGCGACCCAGCCGGGCTACTTCGACCGGCTCGCGCCGGACTCGGTGCGCAGCCTGGCGCTTCAGGGCGGACCAATGAACGACGCAGAGGCGGAAGCGTTCGCCGCATTGCCGTATGCGCGTGCGGCGGCCGAACTCCGCCAGATCGACGACGACGCCAAGACGCCCGGCCTCGCCGTTCCCCCGCTCGACTGCTACCGCGCAATGGCGCTGAAGCTGGCGCTGCAGGCGCCGTAATAAATCCGTCACCGACCGGCGGTAGCCGTTCGGACATGGCGATAGGCATCAACGGAATGGGGCGGATCGGCCGGCTCGTCTTGCGCGCGGGCCTTGGCGGCGTCGTGCGCGACGGTTCCGATCCGCGCGGCGACGGACGGCTGGATGTCGTCCACGTCAACGAGATCGCGGGCGGTGCGGCGACGACCGCGCATCTGCTCGAATTCGACAGCAATCACGGGCGCTGGCGGGCGGACATCGCGGCGGACGGGGAGGACGCGCTGCACGTCGCCGACCAGCGCGTCGGCTTCAGCGCCGTCGCCGCGCCCGGCGGCATTCCCTGGGGCGATCTCGGCTGCGATATCGTGCTTGAGTGCACCGGCAAGTTCCGCCGGCCGGATCAGCTCGAAGACTACTACCGGCAGGGCGTGAAGACCGTCATCGTCGCGGCGCCGGTCCAGGACGCGGCGGCGCTCAACGTCGTCGTCGGCGTCAACGACGACCGCTACGACCCGGCGCGCCACAGACTGCTGACCGCGGCCTCCTGCACGACCAATTGTCTGGCGCCCATGGTGCAGGTGGTTCACGAAGCCATCGGCATCGTCCGCGGCCAGATCACCACGATCCACGATCCGACGAACACCAACGTCGTCGTCGACGCGCCGAAGTCGGATCTCCGCCGCGCGCGCTCGGCGTTGAAGTCGCTGCAGCCGACGACCACCGGCAGCGCCCGCGCCATCGTCCTGATCTTCCCGGACCTCCAAGGCAG
>DAINCG010000017.1:17280-20993 GCA_036732525.1 Pseudomonadota bacterium
GCTCGCCCGCCCGACGACGGCCGAGGAGGTCAACGACCTGTTCACGGCCGCCGCCGCCGGCCCGCTCGCGGGCGTGCTCGGCGTCGAATACCGTCCGCTGGTCTCGGCGGACTACGTCAGCGACAGCCGGAGCGCCATCCTGGACGCGCTGTCGACCATGGTGACGGACGGCGAACTGCTGAAGCTCTATGCCTGGTATGACAACGAGATGGGCTACGCCTGCCGCATGGTCGATCTCGCCAACATCGTGCTGGAGCGGCGCGGATGACGCAGGCGGTCCGCAACTACCTGATCGTGACGGCCGCATATTGGGGCTTCACGCTCACCGACGGCGCGCTCCGCATGCTGGTGCTGCTGCACTTCTACCGGCTGGGCTATTCGCCGTTCTCACTGGCGCTTCTCTTCCTGCTCTACGAGGCGGCCGGGATCGTCAGCAATCTGGCCGGCGGCTGGCTTGCGACGCGCTTCGGCATCAAGCGCATGCTGGCGATCGGCCTCTCGCTGCAGGTCTTCGGGTTGCTCATGCTCTCGCTGGTCGATCCAGCCTGGAGCGCCCTCCTCTCGGTCGCCTGGGTCGTCGGCGCGCAGGGCGTCGCGGGCGTGGCCAAGGACGTCACGAAGACGGCCTCGAAGTCGGCGATCAAGCTGACCGCGGCGGCGGGCGGCGGCGAACTCTTCCGCTGGACAGCCTGGTTCACGGGCTCCAAGAACGCGGTCAAGGGCCTGGGCTTCTTTCTGGGCGGCGTCTTGCTCGATCTGATCGGCTTCCAGCCCGCACTCTGGCTGATGGCGGCCATGCTGGCCGTCGTGCTGGTCGCGGCCGGCCTTTCGCTGCCGGGCGACATGGGCCGCGGCAGCGCTTCGAAGTCGATGAAGGAACTCTTCAGCAAGTCGTCCGGCGTCAACATCCTGGCCGCCGCGCGGGTCTTTCTGTTCGGCGCCCGGGACGTCTGGTTCGTCGTCGGCCTGCCGGTCTTCCTGTATGCGGCCGGTTGGGGCTTCGCCGAGGTCGGCGGTTTCCTGGCCGCCTGGACGATCGCCTACGGCGTCGTCCAGGGTTTCGCGCCGTCGCTGGTGCACCGAAGCGCCGACGGCTTGAGCCGCGAGGCTCCCGCGCTCCGGCTCTGGGCCGCCCTGCTCGCCGCGACGCCGGTCCTGATCGTCGCCGTCCTGGCCAGCGGCCTCCTGTCGGAAACCGAAGCCGCATTCGCCGCCGTCGCCGGACTCTGCCTCTTCGGCCTCCTGTTCGCGGTCAACTCCTCGCTCCACTCATACCTGATCCTGGCCTATGCCGGATCGAAGAAGGCGGCGGAAGACGTGGGCTTCTACTATGCGGCCAACGCGACGGGACGCCTGATGGGCGCGTTCCTCTCCGGCCTGCTCTACCAGCTCGGCGGCCTGGAAGCCTGCCTGATCGGATCGGCCGCGATGCTGGCGACGTCCGCCGCCATCGCCTTCATGCTGCCAGCGGGATCCGCGGACGCGGGATCGGCGCCAGCATCGACCTGAACTGCCGGGTCGTCTCGTCCCAGTCGAACCGCGCCGCGTGCGCAAGGCATGCGGCCTGCGGGATATCGAGAGCGGCCTGCGCCGCCGCCGCCAGGTCTTCGGACAGCACGCCGGCCGCCGAGTCCCCGATGACGTCGAGCGGGCCGGCCGTCGGGAACGCCGCCACCGGCACGCCGCTCGCCAACGCTTCCAGCATGACGAGGCCGAACGTGTCGGTCCGGCTCGGGAAAACGAAGACGTCGGCGGACCGCAGCCATGCCGCAAGATCCTCGCCGAGCTTCGGTCCGACGAACTTGACCGCCGGGAACTTTCGGTCGAGCGACCCGCGCGCCGGGCCGTCGCCGACGACGACCTTCGTGCCCGGCAGGTCGAGCCCGAGGAAGGCCGGCAGGTTCTTCTCGACCGCGACCCGACCGACATTGAGAAAAATCGGCCGGGCAAGCCCTGCGCCTACCGTCGGTCCGTCCGGCCGGAAGAGCGATCGGTCAACGCCGCGCGTCCAGACCCGGACATTGCGGAAGCCGCGGGCGTCGAGATCGGCTGGCACGCTCCGGGTCGGCGCCATCACGGCGCTGGACGGCCGGTGGAACCTTCGGACGGCCGCATAGCCCCAGCCGAGCGGCAGGCCGGTGCGGGCGCGGACGTATTCCGGAAAGCGCGTATGGAAGCCGGTCGTGAAGGGCCAGCCGCGGCGGAGACAGGCGCGCCTGGCGGCGAGCCCGATCGGCCCTTCGGTCGCGACATGCACGGCGTCGGGCGCGAACGGCGCGATCATGCGCCCGACCGTCTCGGCATTCGTCCGGGCCAGGCGGATTTCGGAATAGGTCGGCAGTGGCAGGGTGCGGAATCTGTCCGGCGCGACGACCTCGACGACGTCGCCGGTCGCCCGCAACCGCCGCGTAACTTCGCCGAGGGTCCGGGCCACCCCGTTTACCTGCGGGCGCCATGCGTCCGTCGCGAGCAGGATGCGCATCGGGCGCGGCCTCAGGCCCGGCGGAAGCCGGGCAAGGCGGGCGCCGCGCGCCTGCGCCCCGGCGCGCGAACTGGCGTCGACGCCTTCCGCTGGGTCTGTGCGATATCGCTCCAGCGCAGGATCTCCAGACTGCCGTCGTGCCGCTCGACCAGCGCCGAGCACGTCTCCATCCAGTCGCCGTCGTTGCAGTAGAGGACGCCTTCGATCTCGCGCATTTCCGCGTGATGGATGTGACCGCAGACGACGCCGTCGACGCCCCGCTGGCGGGCGGCGTGCGCCACGGCGCTTTCATAGGCGCCGACGAACTGCATGGCGCGCTTCACCTTGAGCTTCAGGTATGCGGAAAGCGACCAGTAAGGCAGCCCGAGGACCTGGCGGCTCCAGTTGACGAGCACGTTCAGGCGGAGCGCGGCGTGATAGGCCCAGTCCCCGAGCAAGGCCACCCAGCGGGCATAGCGCACGACCACGTCGAACTCGTCGCCATGCAGCACGAGCAAGCGCCGGCCGTCCGCGGTCTCGTGGATCGCTTCCTTCAGCACCTCGATGCCGCCGAATTGGTAGCCCGCATATTTCCGCGCGAACGCGTCGTGATTGCCGGGGATGTAGACGACCTTCGCACCCTTGCGCGCTTTCCGCAGCAGCTTCTGGACGACGTCGTTGTGCGTCTGCGGCCAGTACCACCAGCGTCGCAGCCGCCAGCCGTCGACGATGTCGCCGACCAGATAGAGATTGGCGCTTTCGGTCGCGCGCAGGAAGTCGAGGAGCAGCGTCGCCTGGCAGCCTTTTGCCCCGAGGTGGATGTCCGAAATCCAGATCGTGCGGTACTCGGCGACGGTCGGAACAGGTCCGGTATCCGGCATGCTTTGCTCTCCCACGGCGAATCGCCGTTCGGTTCACGCCTGTTGTCCGAGTACCCGTTTGCAATGATAGATTAATGAAACCAGTAAGTTCAGTCGCTTTATTGAGGTTTCATGACAGCTGGCCCGGCGAACGCGCTGGCCCTAAGCCGAAGTCGAATCACCTATCTCTGCGGAGATCGGTATGCTGCGCTGCAAGATAATTGATTCTTCATGCGACCCGCGCGATACTCTGGCCCCATGCACCGTGGTCCCATTCTCTGCATCGTTCACCAGCGATCCTCCTATCCGGGTCGGCTCGGCCAGCTCTTCATGGCGCGGGGCTTCCATCTGGACATACGCTGTCCGGGCGTCGGCCATGCCCTGCCCGAGAC
>DAINCG010000018.1:0-4784 GCA_036732525.1 Pseudomonadota bacterium
CGTTTCATGCAGATCTGCGACAGCTTCGACGTGCCGATCCTCTACTTCTGCGACACGCCGGGCATCATGGTCGGGCCGGAGGCGGAGAAGACGGCGCTGGTGCGCCATGCGGCCCGGCTCTACCTCGTCGGCAGCAATCTCTCGGTGCCCTATTTCACGGTCGTCCTGCGCAAGGCCTATGGCCTCGGCGCGATCGGCATGCCGGGCGCCCTACTTCACCGTCTCCTGGCCGACCGGCGAGTTCGGGCCGATGGGCCTCGAAGGGCAGGTGAAGCTCGGCTACCGGCAGGAGCTGGCCGCGATCGAGGATCCGACGGAACGGCTCGCCTATTACGAGAAGATGGTCGCGAAGTCCTACCAGGACGGCAAGGCGCTGGAGAAGTCGACGACGTTCTCGATCGACGACGTCATCGATCCGGCCGATACACGCTTCTGGCTGGGCAACATGCTGGCCTCCGTCCGCCCGCCGCCACCCCGTTCGGGCAAGAAGCGGCCGAACATCGACGCGTGGTGACCTTCTGAAACGCCGGGCAATGGAGTAGATGTTGCGGCGCCGCAACTCTGGAGCCGACCGATGGCGACGATCACGCAGCGCCTCGCGGGACCGACCTCGCGCTTCTACATCTCGCAGCGCCTGAAGCTGCACTATGTCGAATGGGGCGACCAGGACGCGCCGCCGCTGGTGCTGATCCATGGCGGGCGCGACCATTGCCGCAACTGGGACTGGGTCGCGACCGACCTCGCCAAGGACTACCACATCGTGGCGCCGGACCTGCGCGGCCATGGCGATTCGCAGTGGCTGATCGGCGGCGGCTACCGGATGACGGACTACGTCTACGACATCGCCCAGCTCTTCTTTCATCTCCGGCTGGAGCGGGCGCCGATCATCGGCCACAGCCTGGGCGGCGCCATCACGCTGATGTTCTCCGGGGCATATCCGGAGAAGGTCGAACGCCTGATCGCGATCGAAGGCCTCGGCCTCTCGCCCGAACGGTTGAAGGAGCGCAACAAGACGCCGACCCACGAGAAGGTCCGGAAGTGGGTGGAAGCGAAACGCGGCGTCTCCGGCCGCGCGCCCCGGCGCTATCCCTCGATCGAGGAGGCGGCCGCCCGGATGCACGAGGCGAACAAGCATCTCTCCGCGGAGCAGGCCTGGCACCTGACCGTCCATGGCGTCAATCAGAACGAGGACGGCAGCTACAGCTGGAAGTTCGACAACTACGTCCGGGTCAACACGCCCTTCGGCGTGACGCCGGACGAGACCCGCGACCTCTGGCGCAACATCGCCTGCCCGGTGCTGCTGATCCGCGGCACGGAAAGCTGGGCGAGCGACCCGATCAAGGACGGCCGCGCGAGCTTCTTCAAGGACGTCCGCGTCGAGAACTTCGAGAAGGCCGGCCACTGGGTCCACCACGACCGGCTCGACGATTTCCTGAAGCTCTCGCGGGAATTCCTGGCCGCCAGTTGAGCGCGTCGCAATTTTCCCCGCCATGCAACCGGCGGACCGGGTTCGGCGTTTCGAGGCGGCGGAACGGGACGCGGTCCAGACCGCGTGGAAGAACCGATTGCCGGACGCTCCGACGGACCTGACGGTCGACCGGGGCGGCCCGGCTGCCTCAAGCGAAGGAATGATGGCCGTGTTCGTCAATGTTCGGGCGACACTTGCGTATGATGTCCTTGCGCGGACAAGTTTCGTCTTCAATGTCGCGGCGACTCGGACGGAGCGCCAGCGCATCCTGCGGGAGGCGCTGACGATCGAGCCGGACGGCGCCGCATATGAAGAAAGCGAGGCGGGGCCCGGCGAGAATCGACTGCTGCGTCTGGACGCCGCGGAAGGTCCGTTGCGCCTCGCCTACGAGGCGGAGATCGAATTGACGCCGCTCGTCGACACGACGGACCGGCTGGCGCAGCAGGCCCACGAACGTCTGCCGACCGCGGTTCTGACCTATCTGAACCCCAGCCGCTATTGCCCCTCGGACCGGCTCAGCCGCTGGGCGATGCGGGAGTTCGGCGCGGCGCCGCAAGGCGCTGGCCGTGTGCAGGCGATCTGCGACTGGGTGAACGCCCGGTTGGATTACATGCCCGGAACGACGGACGAGCGGACCGACGCGGCGGAGGCCCTGCTGCAATGCGCCGGCGTTTGCCGCGACTATGCCCATGTCGGCATCAGCTTCTGCCGCGCCCTCGGCATCCCTGCCCGCTATGTCTCGGGCTATGCGGTCGATCTGGAGCCGCCCGACTTCCACGGCTTTTTCGAAGCCTATCTCGGCGACGCCTGGTATCTTTTCGACGCGACCAAGCTCGCCCCGCCGGGCGGCTTTGTCCGGATCGGCGTCGGGCGGGACGCGGCCGACTGCGCCTTCGCCACCATCGTCGGCGCGGCCAACCTTACGGAGATGGAGGTCAGCGCCGAGCGGCGCGGCGGCAGCGACGTGCCCACGGACGACGCCAACGCGATTTCGACCGCATGAAACCGCCCGTCATGGCTGCAATCGAACTGACATTGCGCGGAACTATTGCTATCGTTTCAGTCACTGGACGGCAGGCGCGCACGCATCCCGCTAGGGCAACGATAACGCGACGTCTGTAGCGAGGGAGGCATGCGATGTAGCCGCAGGCAGAGGGCGCGCATTGAACTTCCTTTCGATCTCGCTCGACGACCTGAACGCGTTCGCGACCCTAAAAGACAGCTATCCCGGCCTCGTCCACACACCGAACATCAACCGGCTGGCCGGGCTCGGCACGCAATTCGACAACGCCTTCGCCCAGGTCGCGCTCTGCAACCCGTCGCGCGCATCGATCCTGAGCGGCCTCCGCCCCGAGGCGACCGGGGTCCACACGAATTTCGAGGTCTGGCACGAGACGGTGGACGCGGGCGCGACCCTGCCGGCCGTGTTGAGCCAGGCGGGCTACGCGACCCATCTCGTCGGCAAGGTCTTCCATCAGTCTTCCGACGGCCTGCCGGCGAAGGTCCTGGACGCGATCGGCGCAGATGCGTTCTCCTCCGAAGCGCATTGGAACGGCGGCTTTACGCAGCCCTTCCACACCGGCCCGCTCCTCGTGCCGGAGTCGCAGCACGGCGACTACATCAACACGTCCCATGCGATCGACGCGATGCTGGCCGCGGACGGGCCGTTCGCCATGTTTCTCGGCCTCTTCAAGCCCCATGCAGATTGGGTGGTGCCCCAGGAATATTTCGATCTCTATCCGTTGGACGAGATCGAACTGCCGTTCCACGAGGACGGCGACCTGGACGACGTGCCGGCCTTCGTGCTCGATCTGATCAACCAGCCCTACCACGAAGGCATTCTTGCCCAGGACTTCTGGAAGCCGGCGCTGCAGGCCTATTTCGCCAGCATCTCCTTCGCCGACGCCCAGCTTGGCCGCGTGCTCGACGCACTGGAAACGAGCGGGCTGATCCAGGACACCGCGATCGTGCTCTGGAGCGACCACGGCTATCACCTCGGCGACAAGGAGCACTGGCACAAGTTCACGCTCTGGGAAGAAGCGGGCCGCGCGCCGCTGATCGTCTACGACCCGACGGCGCCGGGCGGCGGCGCCCGCATCGCCGATCCAGTCGAGCTGGTCGACATCTTTCCGACCGTGCTGGATCTGCTGGGCCTCGGCGCGGCCGCGCCGTCGGACCTCGCCGGCGCGTCGCTGGCGCCCTATCTGGCCGATCCGACGCTGGCGCTTGGCGGCAGCGCGATCACGACCATGCAGGGCAACGCGTCGATCCGCACGCCCGCGTTCCGCTACATCCGCTACGAGGACGGGTCGGAGGAACTCTACGACATCGTTTCCGACCCGCATCAGTACGACAACCTTGCGCTCGACCCGGACTACCAGGCGATCAAGTCGGACCTGAAGGCCGACTTGAAAGCCGCGCTCTATGACGGCGGCTGGGTCTGGGAGGGAGAATCGAACGAGGCGTCGTCGGCGGACGGGCGCGTTCATGTCGGCGCATCCGGCGCCCCGATCTACGGCACGGATTTCGACGACGTCTATTTCCTGACCGATCCCGACGCCGCCGTGATCGAATATTCGGGCAGCGGCGTCGATACGATCTATGTCGGCTTCGACTTCGCGCTGCCCGATTTCGTGGAGAACCTGTTCGTCAAGCAGCGCTACAGCGTCGACCGGCTCGACGGCAACGACCTCGCCAACGCGGTTCGCGGCGCCGCCGCGGAAATCCATGGCCATGGCGGCGACGACCGGCTGCAGCTCTTCGCGAGCGGCGTCGCATATGGCGGCGATGGCGACGATCAGGTTCAGGGCTCTGTGCTGGAGGATCGGCTCGACGGCGGCGACGGCGACGACGTCCTTTTGGGAATCGGCGGGGACGACCTGTTGGTCGGCGGCGGCGGGGCCAACGTCCTCGACGGCGGCGCGGGGTTCGATATCGTCGACTATGGCGATGAGGCGGGCGGCATCCTCCTCGATTTGACGGGGGGCCGCGTCGAGCGGCTCGCGGGCGTCGACCAACTCGCATCGATCGAAGGCGTCCGCGACACGCCCTACGCCGATATTCTGGCGGGCGACGCCACTGACAACGTCTTCTGGCTCTCGGGCGGCGACGACGATGTCAGGGGCGGCCGCGGCCGGGACGTCGTCCGGCTGCCCGTCCTCGCGGACGCGATCGTCTCCGCGGTCCGACTGCCGGCGGACGGGCGCATCCAGATCGTCTACGACCTCGATGGCGTCCACCAGACGATCGTCGCCTCCGGCGTCGAATCGGTCGGCTTCGCCGACGACGCGTCGGCGACCGTCGCCGCACTGCTCGG
>DAINCG010000018.1:4794-5836 GCA_036732525.1 Pseudomonadota bacterium
GAACCACCAGCGGCTCGGCGCGCGTCCCCCGTCGAGCGACTATGACGGGGACGGCGGGGCGGACTTGATCTTCGCCAACCCCGCGAAAGGCGTCATCTGGGCGATGGACGGCAGTGGCGGGCCGCAAACGCCCTATGGCGACCGGGTCGGCCACGACCTCCTCGCGATCGCGGATCTCGATGGCGACGGCGCGGCAGACCTGCTCTGGCGGAATGAGGAGCGGCACGTCTACGCCATCCGCGGCGACGCCGGCTTCGTCGAAAGCTTCGGTCCGCGCGACGGCGCCCGGCTGCATGCCGTCCACGACTTCGACGGCGACGGCGGCGCGGAGCTGTTGTTCCAGGACCTCGCGACGCACCGGATGTACCTGCTCGACGGCGAGGGCGGTTTCCAGCATGGCTTCGGGCCACGCCCGGCCGACGCATTCGTCGACGCGGGCGACCTCGACGGCGACGGCGGCGTCGACATCCTGCTGCGCAATGATCTCGGCGAGTTCTACGCGGTCGACTTCGGCGGCAATATCGTCGCGAGCTACGGGCCGCGCGCTCACCAGACGCTGCGCGCGATTTTGGATTTCGACGGCGACGGCGACGCGGATCTCCTGATGGAAACGCAAGCGACGGGCGCGCTCTCGATCCTGAACGGCGGCGGCGGGTTCCAGCAGGGCTTCGGGTCGATAGCGCCCGGCGCGCTCGTCGCGACGGGCGACCTCGACGGCGACGGCCGCGGCGACCTCTTGCTGGCCGACGCCGCGGGCGAGCTCTTCTCGATCAAGGGGACCGGCGGCCTGATCACCGGCTATGGCGGCCGCACGGTCGGCGAACTCGTCGGCCTCGCCGACTTCGACGGCGACACGGGCCTCGACCTTTTGATTCGAAGCGCCGACGGCAAGGCGCGGGTGCTCGACGGCAATGGCGGCGCCCAGACGGCGTTCGGGCCGCTCACGATTGATGCGCTCCGCATCGCCGGCGACTTGAACGGCAACGGCACGGCCGATGTCGTCGTCCGCAATGGTTTCGGCCACGCCTATACGGTCGACGGT
>DAINCG010000018.1:5872-16267 GCA_036732525.1 Pseudomonadota bacterium
GATCCCGACGACATCATCGCCAGCTACGGCGCCCGCGACGGGCAGACGCTCTACCTGTTCGGCGACGCGGGCTATCCGCCGGTCGAATTGCCGTTCGACATCCTGCAATAGGCATTCGTGCAGGCCGCGCAAGAAGCGGGTGGTTTGCCGGCGGGCCGGGGCGCACATTGCGCTTCAGGACAGCGATGGAGGCCGGGACGATGGCTTACGCGGATACATATCCCCTGATCGAACGCGCGATGGCGGAAATCGCCGACATGCGCGAGGACCAGCCGGAGCTCGACGCGATCGCGGCCGCGGCCGGCATGTCGCCCTCCCACTTCCAGCGCACCTTCAAGCGCTGGGTCGGCCTCAGCCCGAAGAAGTTCCTGCAGCATCTGACGCTCGACTACGCCAAGGATCGACTGGCGGAAAGCGCGAGCGTGCTTGACACGGCGCTCGACGCCGGGCTGTCGGGCCCGAGCCGGCTGCACGACCTCTTCGTCGTGCACGAGGCGGTGACGCCCGGCGAGTTCAAGCGGCGCGGCGAGGGCGTGGCCTTCCGTTACGGGTGGTCCGACAGCCCCTTCGGGGCCGCGCTCCTCATTTGGAACGACCGCGGCCTCGCCGGCCTTGCCTTCGGCCAGCCGGGCGGGGATGGCGCTTCGGAACGGGCAGGCGTTCAGGCGAACATGCTCGGCCGCTGGCCGGCGGCGGACTTCGCGGAGGACGCGGCGGGCGCCGCAGCACTGGCCGCTCGCGTCTTCGGCGGGGACGGCGGACGCATCGAGCTCTGCCTTCACGGCACGCCCTTCCAGCTGAAAGTCTGGCAGGCGCTCTTGCAGATCCCGACGGGGCAGCTCGCGGCCTATGGCGACGTGGCGCGTCTCGCGGGTGCGCCGGGCGCGGCGCGGGCCGTGTGCGCGGCGATCGGCCGAAACCCGATCTCCTGGCTGATCCCCTGCCACCGGGCGATCCTCGCGAACGGCTATGTCCGGAACTACGAATGGGGCATCCCGCGCAAGCTCGCGATGATCGCCTGGGAAGCCGCCGCCCGGAACGCCGGGGCCGACGCGGCGGCGGCGTAACGCCTGGTTACGAGGCGGCGCAGCCTTTCGCCTTCACGGTCTGGAAGCGCGCCCACTCCTCTTTCGTGAAGGCGCGGTCCGGGCCGGCGACGCCCTCGCCGGCCGCCGCGCGCTCCGGATTGGCGGGGTGGGATGAGAGGAAGCCGCCGCCGGGGCCGTAGCGGTCCTCGATGATCTTGAAGAACCGCGTCAGGCCGGCGTCGCCGATGCCGGCGGTCTTCAGCATCTGGCGGGCGAGCGCGTCGGCCTCCCGTTCCGCTTCCCGGCCATATGCAAGCTGTGCGATCACCAGACCCTGGTCCGCGACGAAGCTGCCGCCGGTCAGCGTCGCGATGAGCTGCACGCCGAGCGCGCGGCCGAGCGCCTTGGTCGGATGGCGGAGACGCGCATGGGCGATCTCGTGGGCGATGACGCCGGCAAGACCGTCGCCGCCAAGCGCGGCGTCCTCGGGCAAGAGGTCGATCAGGCCGGCGAAGATGACGACGCGCCCGCCCGGCGCGGCGAACGCGTTCCGGATGTGATGGTCGGAAAACGCCACGTCGACCAGCGCCGGGTCGAACGCCGCGGTCGGTTCGACTCCCGCGAGCAGCCGCGACTCCAGGCGCGCCAGCGCGCCGACGACGACGGGGTCGGCGCACCGGTCGCCGCCAATGAAACGCAGGAAACCGTTGCGGAAGTTGTCGCCGACCGAAGTCGTCCATTCCATCGGCGCCAGCGCCGCGGCGCGCGGCGCGCCCTCGACGGCGGCGAGGCCGAGCAAGGCGACGGCGACGATGCCGCCCGCGACCCAGCGCCATGCGGCGCGCCGTTCGCGTCGGGAGCCCCGCGCCTTGCGGAGCGTCGGCAGCGCCGCCTGCAGCAGGCCCGCATCCACCGGGTTCAGGATGGTCAGCCGGGCGTCCGGCTGATCGAGGCGCATCAGGCGGAGGCCCGCCGTCTCGGGACCATCGATCCGGCTCAACTGGTTGAGCGGCCAGATCGTCGACGGCCGGCCTTCGGGACGAACCTCCAGGCCGTCGCCGCGCAGGCGGACGTCGGCGCCGATCGTCGCCGTCGTCTCGCCATCGTTGAAGACGGCGCGATAGGTATCGCCTGGATCGTTCACATTGCGTCCACGTCGAACGCCGAGGCGAGGCCTTCGCCGAACCGCGGGGCGGCGGCCGCATTCTGCGCCATCGCCTCCAGATCGACCGTGCCCCCCACGGTCAATGTCTCGATATAGTGCGCCAGAAGCGGGTGGCGAACGAATGGCAGCACAAGCGTGCCGGCCAGGAAGAAGGCGGCGACGAAAAAGAACGGCGCCAGCGGCCCTGTCAGGAACCCGATCGCCGACGCGCCGAAGAAAAGGCCGCCGGCGGTCAACGCGAAGACGGCGAAGACGCCGACGACGCGCCAGAAGCGCAGGCCGGACCGGAAGCGGGCGTCCTCGAACGTCGTCGCCTCGGCGAAAAGCCGCGCCATGTAGACCCTGTAGGAGACGTAGGCCGTCGCCCAGCCGAGAGCGGCGACGCCGGCGACGCCGAAGCCGATCAACACGACCTCCGGCCGGTCCGCGACGACAGCGATCAGGTCCTGCAGCCAAGGCGGCGTGTTCTCCGCGCCCCAGGGCGGCGTCGGCGAGAGCGCGATCGGCAGCAGGGAGGAGGCCAGCAGCGGCACGTAGGTCAGCGCGCCGAGGACCCAGACCAGCAGCCAGCGGCCCATCAGGTCACGCACGCTGGCCGAAAACGCGAAGCGGCCCGTGCCGAACCAGGTGTGGTTCATCAGGTAGTCGGTCAGCCTGACGTGGGCCAATGGCCGCAACAGGCCGAACGTCACCCAGCCCAGCCCGCCGTAGAGCACGGCCAACAGCCAGTAAGTCTTCGCCGAACCGCTCTGCGCCGCCCGAACGCCGCGCCAGACCGTGCGCGACAGCCGGTAGCGGCGCGCCCGGAAGATCGCGATCGGGATCAGGGCGACGATGAAGCCATACGTCGCGAGTTGCGCGGCGATCAGCGCGCCGGGGGTGTCGCCCAGCAGCAGCGGCGCCAGCGATCCGAGGCCGCCCAGCGGGATCAGGATGACGAGGACGATCAGGAAGCCGAGAAAGAGCTCCAGGCCCGTGCCCGTGTACTCGAGCGGCTCGCCGTTAACCGTGATTCGCGACCAGAAATAGCCGCGGATGCGGGCCTTCGCCCAAAAGCGGTAGATGCCGAAGGTGACGATCGTCAGCGCGAAGGTCACGATCGCCAGGCGCCAAACCTCGCCCAGCCGGCCGTGATAGGCGACTTCGGGCGGCCGTGGCGCCGGCCGCGTCCAGGGTCCGGGCGGCGCCGGCGTGCTGGGATTGGGTTCATTCATTGCGGGAAGCTATCACAACCTGCTGTTCCCATTCGTTAAAGACCGCGAACTCCGGTCGATCGGCGCTGGGTCGCCGCGTGCGGCTTGGGGCGCGGTGACAACGGCGGCGGCATCGCCGATAGTCGCCGAAAGACCCGGCGGCGGGGGAGGGGTGAGATGGATTGGGTCGAGCGCTTTCCGGGCCTGTCGCGGCTGGAGCCGGGCATTCGCGACCGTCTCGTCGCCGAAACGGCCATCGTCTCCGTACCGAAGGGCGCGGTGATCTTCGGGCCCGGCAAGGCGCCGGAAAGCCTGCTGCTGCTGCTCGAGGGCGCGGTGCAGGTGCGGCAGACCTCGGAATCCGGCCGTGAAATCGTGCTCTACCGGGTGGCGGCCGGCGAAAGCTGCGTTCTGACGACCGCCTGCCTGTTGGCCTATGAGGACTATACGGCCGAAGGCGTGGCCGAAACCGATGTCGTCGCGGCCGCGGTGCCACGCCAACTGTTCGACCGGCTGATGGCGGATTCGGAAGCCTTCCGCCGCTTCGTCTTCTCCGCCTACTCCAAGCGCATCACCGATCTCTTCCACATCATCGAGGAGGTTGCGTTCCAGCGCATGGACATCCGGCTCGCCCAGCGTCTGCTCGCGCTCAAGTCGGCCGATGGCTCGATCAAGGCGACGCACCAGGAGATGGCGGCGGAGCTTGGCACGGCGCGTGAGGTGATCTCCCGCCTGCTGCAGGAACTCCAGCGCCGCGGTCAGGTGCGCATCGGGCGCGGCGAAATTCAAATTGTCGACGAAGCCGGGCTCCGTTCGCTCGCCGAAGCCGCCTGACGCGGGAATTCGGACCGCACGGTGACTTAGTCACCGACTCCGACGGCGGAGAGGCCTAGGGTCCGCTCGGGTCGAAGCGCGGCCCGATACCTAACGGAGGAGGTTCGCCATGTCAGTCAATATTGGAACGGCAGACCGCGTCGTCCGGCTCGTGCTCGGCTTGGCCCTGATCGTCGCGGCGTTGGCGTCGGGGCTGCCCCTCTTCGCCGAACCCTTGATCAGATACGTCGCCGTGGCCGTCGGCGCCGTGCTCGCCGTGACGGCCGTCGTCCGGTTCTGCCCGCTCTACCGGATCTTCGGCATTCGGACGTGTCGGGTCTGACGCCATGGAAACGTCCTTCACGCCAATCGAATCCCTCGCCGGCGGCCTGCTGATCGGCCTGGCCGCGGTGCTCCTGATGGCGCTGCTTGGCCGGATCATGGGCGCGACCGGCATCCTCGCCGGCGTCGTCATGCCGGCCGGCCTGAAGGATTGGTCCTGGCGCGCGGCGTTGCTGGCCGGCGCCGTCGCAGGCCCGGTCGTCTATCGCCTGATCGCGGGCGCGGCGCCGGAATTCTCAGCGCCCATGCCGACGCCGCTGCTGCTGGTCGGCGGCGTGCTGGTGGGCGTCGGCGTGACGTTCGGGTCCGGCTGCACGTCGGGCCACGGCGTCTGCGGCCTCGCCCGGCTCTCGCCCCGCTCGCTCGCCGCGACCCTGACCTTCATGGCGACGGCGTTCGTCACCGTGTTCCTGGTCCGTCACGTCTTCGGAGGCTGAGCCGATGCCAATTCTCGCAGCTCTCGTGGTCGGCCTTGTTTTCGGCCTCGGCATCTCGCTGTCGGGCATGATCAACCCGGCGAAGGTGCTGAACTTCTTCGACCTCGCCGGCGCCTGGGACCCGAGCTTGGCCTTCGTGATGGCCGGGGCGCTCGCCGTGGCCCTGCCGGGCTACCGCGTCGTCCTCGCCCGGCCGCGGCCGGCGCTCGCCGATCAGTTCCAGGTTCCGACGAACCGGACGATCGACGCGCGCCTCATCGGCGGGTCGGCGGTCTTCGGCGTCGGCTGGGGCCTCGCGGGCTTCTGTCCGGGCGGCGCGCTGCCGGCGCTCGGGCTCGGCGAGCCCCGCGTCTTCGCCTTCGTCGCCGCGGTCGTCGTCGGCATGTTTCTGGCGAAGGGCGCAATGCGGCTGACGGCGCGTTGATCGGTCCGGGAGCTCAGTCGACGATCGGCGCCGACCCGCAACGGGCGTTCGGCCGCCCGCCGTCGGCATAGGCGAGACAGAGCACGATCTCGTCCGGCCGGGGCGCGTCCGGGACCATCACGGTCATGGTGTCGAAATGGTCGAACGACCAGGCTTCGTCCTTGTGGCCGAGCGGCAGGTCGATCGCCGCGCCGACGGACGCCACCTTCACGTTCGACGGGATCAGCGCCTTGCCGCCGCCGACGGCCTGGCGCATCGGCGCGCCGAGCTTCGGGTGGATCATCGCGCCGCCGTGCTCCATCTCGCCGGCCACGCCGACGATCGCCGCCTTGCCGTAGCTGACGGCCGGGCCATCCAGCAGCGGCAGCGCTTCCGCGACCAAAAGCTTGCCGGCTTCGCGTCCGATATCGAAGAGCTCGCCGAGGTCGGCCGCATGCCGACCGGCGCAGGGATTCGCGAGCACCGCCATGGCGGCGACCCGCGTGATCGGCGGACAGGCCTCGCCGAAGGCGTCCATCCGGACGGTCTCCCGGACGATCAGGGTCTTGCGAAGCAGCATGGTCGGCGCGCCTCCGGGCAGGGTGGGTTCGGTCAGAAGACTTCGGCGTAGCGGCGGCACTGCGCGGCTTCGTCGTCGCCCGTCATCAGCGAAGCTTCGAAGCGCTTGTGCTGGACGAAGGCGGCGTGCAGCTCCGCGCCGAGCGCTTCGGCCAGGTCGCCGTCCGCCTCCAGCAGGTCGAGAGCGGCTTCCAGGCTGGTCGGCAGTGGCGCGCCCGCGCCGTCCGTGGGCGTCGGCGGCGCAAGCGCGCGATCCAGTCCGTCGAGGCCCGCGGCGACGATCGCGCCGAGCACCAGATAGGGATTGGCGGCGCCGTCGGCCGCCCGAAACTCGAAGTGGAACTGGCGGTCGGGGTCGCCGGCATGGGCGAAGACCGGGCAGACGCGCACCGCGGCCTCCCGGTCCTGGACCGCGAACGTGGCGCTGGTCGCGGTCCACTTGTTCGGGCGGAGCCGAATATAGGAGGCGGTCGTCGGAACGGTCAGCGCCAGCATCGCCGGCAGCTTGGCCATGACGCCGGCCAGAAACGCGCCCGCCTTTTCCGAAATCGCCTGCGGCCGCGCGGGGTCGCGGTTCACCGGGGCGCCGGTCCGGGCGCCCGACAGGCTGAAGTGCACATGCGCGCCGTTGCCGACGCCGTCAGGGTCCAGGATCGGCGCGAAGCTGGCGCGGCCGCCGTGGCGCTCCGCGACCGCGCGGGCGATCTCCTTGAACGCGACGGCGCGGTCGGCCGCGGCGAGGCCTTCGGCCGGCGGCGCGGTCGCTTCGAACTGGTTCGGCCCGAATTCCGCCATGATGCATTCGACCGGCATTCCGGCCGCCGCGAGCGCGGCCGCGAAATCCTCCAGAAATGGCCGGCTGCGGCGGACCGACGCCAGCGAATAGCTGTCCGCGGGCCGGGCGGGCGAGCCGTCGAAGGCGAACTCATGCTCGAACGCGGCGCGAATGCGGAGGCCGTGGCGCTCCTCGAGCGCGGCCAGCATGCGCTTGGCGAAGCCGCGCGGGCAGGCGAGCCAGGATTCGCCCTCCGGGGTCATCACGTCGCCCAGCAGCAGGGTTTCCGCCGCGCCGCCGTCGGGCGCCGGCAGGTCGATGCGCGTCGCGGGATCGGGGCGAATCCAAACGTCGCCGAGCGCGCCCCATGGGCTCGGCGCGATCACGCCGAAGGATGTGATCATGCTGTTCGTGGGCGTCCAGGGCACGCCGGTCGCCATCCGGACGTCGAGCGCATCTCGCGGCACGCCCTTGCCGCGGACCTGGCCCGCCAGATCGACGGTGCAGATCATGGCGATCGGCTGCCGGTCTGGCGCGTTCTTCCCGGGCGCGCTCATGCCGGGCGCGCTCATTTGGTGCCGAACAGGCGGTCGCCCGCGTCGCCGAGACCGGGCAGGATGTAGCCCTTCTCGTCCAGCCTCTCGTCGATCGCGGCGACGTAGACCGCGACGTCGGGATGCTCGGCATGGAAGCGCTCCAGGCCTTCCGGCGCCGCCAGCAACGCGACGAAGCGGATGCGCACGGCGCCCTGCTCCTTGATGCGGTCGACGGCGGCGACGGCGGAATTTCCCGTCGCGAGCATCGGATCGACGACGATGACCATGCGCTCGTCGATCAGATCGGGCGCCTTCATGTAATATTCGACCGCCGCCAGCGTCTTCGGGTCGCGGTAGAGGCCGATATGCGCGACCCGCGCCGCCGGGATCAGGTCGAGCATGCCTTCGGCGAGCCCCAGGCCCGCGCGCAGGATCGGCGCGAGGCAGAGCTTCTTGCCTTCCAGCACCGGCGCGTCCATCGGTCCGAGCGGCGTGTCGATGCGGGCGTCGACCAGTTCCAGGTCGTGCGTCACCTCATAGGCCAGCAGCATGCCGACTTCCCGCATCAGGCGGCGGAACTCCAGCGTGCCGGTCGCACGGTCGCGCATCATGCTGAGCTTGTGCTGGACGAGCGGGTGACGGATCTGGCGGACTTCGGGCTGCGGCATCGGCGTGGCTTCGGCTTCCGGTTGGAAAAAGGACTCTTAGAACAGCGCGCCGCGGCTTGCGACCCGGAAGGGCGGCGCGGCGCCCGGCCGGCGTTCGGCGGCGAGCGCGCGGCCGGCCGACCAGGCGCCGCCCTGCAGCATCTGGGCGAGCGTGAACCCGGGCGCGCCAAGCGCGTCGCGGACCAGCGGCAGCAGGTCGTCGAGCAGCGCGACGGTGACCGCGCGCCATTCGACGACGAAGGGGTCGCCCGGCTGGTGCAGCGCCGCCGCCGCCGTCGGATCGAGCGGCCGGATCACGCCGAGATCGGCGAAGAGACCGCCGTTCCGGTACTCGGCGAGCCCGGTCAGCCGTTCGACGCCGCCAAGCGGCCGACCGGCGCGCGCGAAGGGTTCGGTCAGCGAGTAGACCAGCCACTGCGTCAACTTGTGGAAGGGCGCGTAGCCTTCGGGCGCGTTGGCGAGCGGCCAGACATCGCCGCAGGGGCGGTCCCGGATCGTCGTGCCGTCCGGCCAGATCGGCGCGAGCCGATCGGCCAGCGCCGTCAGAAGGCCGCCGGCGTCCGCGCCTTCCTTGAGCGCCCAGTCATAGACGCCGCCGGGCCGGCCCGGCGGCGGGCCGAAGAGGTCGGGCGCCCGGTCGAGCGCCGCGGCGAGATTGGCCAGGAGTTCAAGACGCCCGTCGAGGCCGATCACGTCCGCGCCCGGTTCGGCGGCCCACGGCCCCGACTGCAGGCCGCGCATCAGCGCGTCTGCGTCGAGCCGGGCGATGCCCGTCGCGTCCGCCTGCCAGGGTCGGTCGGGGTCGCCGGAGAAGGCGCCGGCGAGGAACATGTCGAGCGAGGCCGCCGCCAATCCTTCGGAGCGCCCGATACTGCGGCCGTCCTTCGCCTGATAGCGCCAGGCGGAGCCGGCGCCGGCGTCCAGAAAGACGCTGACGAAGGCGAGGTCGATTTCGGCGCGGGCGCGGTCGGCGGCGTTCGTCCAGTCGTGCGCATCCGCCGCCTCGGCCCACATGTCGCGGCCGCCCGGCGTCTCGAAATGCCGCCAGCGACTGTGCGGCGGCACAAGCCCGTCGGGATAGGCGGCGGCGGTCGTCTTGGCGACCAGGTCCGCCGCGTCGGCCAGCCGGGCGCGGTCGACGGCGAAGGCGACGCCCTTGCCGGCTTCGACCGCGGCCAGCACGGCGCCGGCCGCGGTCCTGACGGCTTCCGGCCGGAACAGGGCTTCCGGCGATGGCGGGCTCAAAACTCTTCGAGCCGCCGGCCGGCGACCGGCCCGCTCTCGGCCGGCGCGGACGGGCCGGCGCTTTCGGGCGCGCCGGCGAGGGGCGCGTAGCCGCTCGCGACCTTGGCGGCGATCTCGACCTGGGCGTCGAGCGGCACGCGGTCGGCCGGTATCGGCACGCGTTCGACGATCTCGATGCCCTGACCGACGATCGCGTCGTGCTTCATGTCGCTCATGGAGACGAAGCGGTCGATGCGCCGCATGCCCAGCCAATGCAACACGTCCGGCATCAGGTCCTGGAAGCGGGCGTCCTGCACGCCGGCGACGCATTCGGTTCGCTCGAAATAGGCGCTGGCGAGGTCGCCGTCCGGGTGGCGCTTGCGGGCGTTGTAAACCAGGAACTTGGTGACCTCGCCGAGCGCGCGGCCTTCCTTCCGGGTATAGACGACGAGGCCGAGGCCGCCGGCCTGGGCTTCCGCCGCAGCCGCCTCGACGCCGTGGATCAGATAGGGCCGGCAGGTGCAGACGTCGGAGCCGAACACGTCGGAGCCGCTGCATTCGTCGTGCACGCGGCAGGCGATCCGCGTCGCCGGGTCGCCCAACTTCGCCGGATCGCCCATGATGTAGACGGTGACGCCGCCGATCGGCGGCAGGAAGACTTCGATGTCGGGCCGGGTGACGAGATCGGGGAACATCCCGCCCGTCTCCTCGAAAAGCGCGCGGCGAAGCGCATGTTCCGCGACGCCGAGCCGGGCCGCGACACCCGGCAGATGCCAGACTGGATCGACCGCCGCCTTGACGACGTTGAGCGCGCCGTCGGCGGCGACGACGCGGCCGTCGGCCTTCAGGCGACCGGCCGCGACCGCGCCCTCGATCTCGGCGATCCGGAGCTTCGCCCGGGTGACGGCGATGGTCGGCCGGATATCGGCGCCGGCGGCGTTCAGATCGGCGAACGCCTCCGCCGCCAGATGGCCGAACGGGTCGAGCGAGACGATGCGCCCGGCCTCGCTCCATTGCGGGAAGGGTCCGATCGCGACCGCCGGCGCGGTCAATGAAAGGTCCGGCCGGTGTCGCTTGCCCATGGCGCCGGTCGCGATGGAGAGCGCCCGGTAGAGCGAATAGGCGCCGCCATAGGAGCCGATCACGTTCCGGCCGGCGGCGGGCGTCGGCGCGCCGACCACCGGGCCGCGCTCGGCCGGGTCGGCGGCGCCCCAATGCAGCGGCGGCGGTTT
>DAINCG010000018.1:16277-20970 GCA_036732525.1 Pseudomonadota bacterium
TTGGCGCCCGCCGCGGAATGGCTGGAAAGACGGATGTGGCGGTCAGTCGTCTTCGACATGGAAAACCTTGTGCCGCAAAGAAAACATCGTTTCGCGAAGTCTGGAGGAAGTCAATATTGTTCATGTTTCGGGCAGATGAAGTCGCATGAACAAATTTTGATCTGCGCGCCCGATTTTTGTGCAGCCTTCGTCGTCCTCGTTGCGTCACGCGCCCTCCATGGGGCCACGCGCCTTCTGGCATGCCAATTGCTTAACAATCTCCTGACGCGAGTAGGGCTTGGGGCGTTGCGGGACATCATCATGGGAACGGGCGAGTGACGGCGGCGTCGCAGGTGGAGTTGGCCGCGGTCGAGAAGCGGTTCGGCGACGCGGTCGCGGTCGCGGGCGTCAGCGCCGTCATCCCGGGGGCCAGCTATTGCTGCATCCTGGGGCCGTCCGGCTGCGGCAAGACGACGACGCTCCGTATGATCGCGGGGCACGAGCACCCGACCGACGGCGACATCGTGATCGGCGACCTGGTGGTGAACGGCCTGCCGCCCGCCAAGCGCCGCACGGCGATGATGTTTCAGTCCTATGCGCTCTTCCCGCATCTCTCCTGCGTCGACAACGTCGCCTTCAGCCTGCGCATCGCCGGCGTCGGCAAGCCGGAGCGGCGCGCCCGGGCGATGGAGCTCTTGTCCTTCGTCGAAATGGGCGACTACGCGGAGCGCATGCCTTCCCAGCTTTCCGGCGGCCAGCAGCAGCGCGTGGCGCTCGCCCGCGCGCTGGTGACGGAGCCGCAGGTCCTGCTGCTCGACGAGCCGCTCTCCGCGCTCGACCCGTTTCTGCGCATCCGCATGCGCGAGGAACTGCGCCGCCTGCAACGCGACGTCGGCATCACCTTCGTCCACGTGACGCACAGCCAGGCGGAGGCGATGGCGCTTTCCGACCTCGTCATCGTCATGAACGCCGGCCGGATCGAGCAGACCGGCGCGCCGCGCGAGGTCTACGAGGCGCCGGCGACCACCTTCGTCGCGCGCTTCATCGGCGGCCACAACGTGCTGGCGCCGGCGGCGATCGCGCGGGCGGGCCTGCCGGCGCCGGGCGCCGGCCAGGCGCTTTCCGTCCGTGCGGACGCCATTTCCGTCGCCCGGCCGGGCGAACTGACCGCGGCCGACGACGCGGTCCGGGCCGAAGGGCATGTCGCGGCCGTCGAATATCAGGGCGGCCAGGTCAAGCTCAGGATCGCGTTCGGCGAGGACGCCGACGTGACGGCGCTCGTCAACGACCGCGCCTTCTTCGCCGCGCCCATGGAGGTCGGCGACGCCGTCGTCGCCGGCTGGCGGCGCGACGACGCCATTACGCTCAAGACGTCATCAGCCGATACAGAGGAGGCCTATCTATGACCGACCAGACGAAGACGCCGAAAAAATCGAAGACCGGCGCGACGCGCCGCCGCTTCCTGCAAGGGGCCGCCGGCGTCGGCGCGGTCGCGGGCGCGCAGGCGATCACCGGCTTCCCGTTCGTCCACGCCCAGGAAACGCCGGTGCTGCGCATCGCCGGCACCGGCGTCAACCAGTTCAAGCAGCTTGCCGACAAGGCGAAGGAAGATCTCGGCATCGAGATCAAGTACACCTCGCTGACGTCCGACGACGTCGTCAAGCGCGCGGTGACCCAGCCGACATCCTTCGATCTGCTCGACAGCGAATACTGGATGCTGAAGAAGATCGTGCCGTCCGGAAACCTGAAGGGCATGGACGTCACCAAGATCAAATATTACGACCAGATCGTCCCGATCTTCACCAAGGGCGAGCTGCCCGACGGCACGAAGGTCGCCCGCGAAGGCGTGTCGCCGATCAAGGTCAGCTACCTGACCGCCGGCGAATCCAAGGAGTTCGCGACCGAGCCGACCCAGTGGATGACCCTCATCCCGACGGTCTACAACGCCGACACCCTCGGCATCCGCCCGGACCTGATCAAGCGGCCGATCAACTCCTGGGCCGAACTCCTGAACTCCGAGTTCAAGGGCAAGGCGTCGATCCTGAACATCCCCTCCATCGGCATCATGGACGCGGCGATGGTCTGCGAATCCTCCGGCCTCGCCACCTATGGCGACAAGGGCAACATGACCAAGGAGGAGATCGACAAGACCATGGCCGTCCTGACGGAGGCCAAGAAGGACGGCCAGTTCCGCGCCTTCTGGAAGGAGTTCAACGAGAGCGTCAACCTGATGGCGTCCGGCGAAGTCGTCATCCAGTCGATGTGGTCGCCGGCCGTCACCAAGGTCCGGCAGATGGGCGTGCCATGCGTGTACCAGCCGCTCAAGGAAGGCTACCGCGCCTGGGCGGCCGGCCTCGGCGTGCCGAGCCATGTCTCCGGCAAGACCGAGGGCATGATCTACGACTTCATCAACTGGTACCTCTCGGGCTGGACCGGCGCCTTCCTGAACCGCCAGGGCTACTACACCGCCGTCCTCGACACCGCGAAGCAGTACATGTCAGACGACGAGTGGGGTTTCTGGATGGAAGGCAAGCCCGCCAAGGAAGCCATCGTCAGCCCGACGGGCGACCCGATCGAGCCGGCCGGCGCCGTTCGCGACGGCGGCTCGTTCTGGGAGCGGATGGGATCCGTCTCCGTCTGGAACACCGTGATGGACGAGGACCGCTACATGGTCCGCAAGTGGAACGAGTTCATCGCGGCCTGATCCGGATGCCGGGGCGGCGATCTCTCCCCGCCGCCCCGGCCCGGACTTCCGCTTCCCAGGCTTAGGCGTCCATGACCTTCAATCGCGTCGCATCGCTGCAGGCCCTGCCGCTCGCGCTGGTGTTCCTGGCGTTCTTCGTCGCGCCGCTGGCCATCGTCGTGATGGTCAGCTTCTTCGACTATCAGACCTACGACATCCTGATCCCGGACTTCACGTTCTTCAATTATTCGGACGTGTTTACCGCGCAGGTCACCTACGACACCTATCTGATCACCGCGAAGTTCTGCCTGATCGTCTGGGCGATCACCCTGCTGCTGGGCTTCTTCATCGCCTATTTCCTCGCCTTCTGCGTGCGCAGCCTGCCCGCCCAGATCGGCCTGTTTCTGATCTGCACGATCCCCTTCTGGACGTCGATCGTCATCCGCTCGATCTCCTGGATCCCGCTGCTCGGCCGGCACGGCCTGGTCAACCAGGCGCTGATCAGCATGGGCGTCGTCGACGAGCCGCAGGAATGGCTGCTCTATTCGGAATTCGCGGTCGTCGTCGGCTACGTCCACCTCTACACGCTCTTCATGATCGTCCCGATCTTCAACTCGATGATGCGCATCGACAAGGCGCTGATCGAGGCGGCGTCCGACGCCGGGGCCGGTTTCTGGATGACGATCTGGACCGTGATCCTGCCGCTCGCCAAGCCGGGCGTGGCCATCGGCTCGATCTTCGTCATCGCCATGGTGATGGGCGACTTCGTGACGGTGAACGTGCTGGGCGGCGGGCAGGTCGCGTCCGTCGGCAAGGCGATCGCGACGGAACTCTCCTATCTCCAGTTCCCGCCGGCCGCCGCGAATTCCATGGTGTTGCTGCTGGCCGTCATCCTCCTGATCGTCGGCCTGATGCGCATCGTCGACATCCGGCGGGAGCTCTAGACGATGGCCGCCGACGCCGAAAAGCGCCCCGCCGGGAGCCGGCCGCTGACGCTCTTGTTCGCGCTGTTCGTCCTGTTTCTCTACGGGCCGATCGTCGCCGTGCTGCTGCTCTCCTTTCAGGGACCGGACGGCGGGCTGACTTTCCCGATGCGCAGCGTCTCGCTGCACTGGTTCGCGGACCTGTTCCGGCCGCAGCCGATCGGCGACATCTGGGGCGGCTTCTGGCGGTCGATCAAGCTGGGCTTCCTGGTGATGGCGCTGACCGTGGTCATCTCCTTCCTGGCCGGCCTCGCCTATCGGCGGCCGTTCCGGGGCTCGACGGCCCTCTTCTACATCGTCATCGCCAGCCTGATCATGCCGTCGATCGTCGTCAGCCTCGGCATCGGCGCGATGTTCGAACTCCTGGGCGGGCCGCGCGGCTGGTACACCTCCGGTCTCGGCGCGCACCTGACCTGGACGCTGCCGTTCGGCCTGCTGATCATGTTCGCCGTCTTCAACCGCTTCAATCCGGCCTACGAGGAAGCGGCGCGCGATCTCGGGGCGTCGGGCTGGCAGACGGTCCGCCTCGTCGTGTTGCCGATCGTCGGGCCAAGCCTGATCGGCGTCGCGCTCTTCGGCTTCACGCTCTCCTTCGACGAGATCGCGCGGACCTCGCAGGCGATCGGCTCGTCGAACACGCTGCCGCTTGAACTGCAGGCGATGCAGACAAACGTGACGACCCCGGTGATCTATGCGCTCGGCGCATTGACGACCGGCATCTCGCTGGCCGTAATCGGGACGAGTTTCGGCCTGATGGCGCTGTTGCGCATGCGGCGGCGGCGGCATGGGTCGGACGCCGGCAAGGGCATGGTCTGAACGATGACCGACATTCTGGTCGTCAATCCGAACACCACCGCCAGCATGACGGAGAAGATCCGTCTTGCGGCGGAGGCCGTCGCGGGGCCGGGCGTCGCCATCCGCGCGATCAATCCGGCGGACGGGCCGGTCAGCATCGAAGGCGCCTATGACGACGTCTTCGGCGCCGCGGCCGCGCTCCGCGCCTTGCGCGCCGCCCCGCCGGCCGACGCCTATGTGATCGCCTGCTTCG
>DAINCG010000019.1:0-211 GCA_036732525.1 Pseudomonadota bacterium
CCGCTCCTTCAGGTAGATCTTGTTGGTGCAGCGGATCATCGAGACGGTGTCGTCGATGACCGGCATGCCTTCCTGTTCCGCCCGCTTGGCGAAGCGGAAAGTGTGGTCGCTGACCGACGTCGTCTCCCGGATAAAGAGGGCGTCGAATTCGGCGAGCCGGGCGAGGTCGCGCTTCTGGATCGGCTCGACGGCGACGCCCTTCCGCGCGCCG
>DAINCG010000019.1:221-2891 GCA_036732525.1 Pseudomonadota bacterium
AGCGGAACTTGGACGGCGGCATCGCCTCCCTTGGATTGTGCAGCACGGCGAGCGTCCAGCGCAGCGGCGTCTTCGTCCTAGGCGCCGCCCAGGCGCGGCGGGCGTAGCGGTCGAGCGTATCGACGAGAAAGGCGTAGCGCGTCTCGCCGAGATCGTCGGGGCCGAGCGGCTTCAGGCGGCGGATCGCCAGCGTCTCGCCCGCCTTGACCGAGACGTCGATCAGCGGGCAGCGGAACCAGTCGAACAGCAGTCGGCCGAACCGCTCGTATCCGGGCCGATCCGTCTGGCCGAAGCCGACCAGCATGCGAAAGTCCGCCGCCTCCGCGAGCTTGCGGGCGTCGCGGTTCAAGGCCGCGTTGAGGTCCGGCAACGCGGCCGCGTAGAGCGACTTCGACGCCAGTTCGAGCATGGTCTGGACGGTCGGCACGACCCGGTGGCCGCGCGCCTCGGCGAGGAGCGAGGCGTAGTAGCCGGCGCTCTGATAGGCGTAGCTGCGCGCCAGATTGACGACGACCGGTCGGCGGCCGCTGAACAGGTCGGGCCGGGCGAGGTAGTCGCGGACGGACATCACCTTGTGCGGCGTGTCCGCCTGGGCGAAATCGACCGAACGTTCGGTCAAGATCAGGAAGTCGCTCATCGTCGCTTCAGTCCGTGGATCAGAATCGCCGCGCGCAGGCGCGCACGGCCCCAGCGGGCCATGCGGTCGAAGGCGGCGGCGGGAATTGGCAGGGCGGAGGCGGCGGAGACCGTCTCCAGCTTGTCCGGCTCGACCCAGGGGTCGTGCACGAGGAAACGGCCGTCCTGCCAGCCATAGACGTAGACCCAGTGCGGCGTGCGGCTGCCGACCATCTCGTAATGGCTGACCAGCACGATCGCGCCAGCGCCGGCTGAGACGGCGTCCGCGAGCCGGGAGACGGTCATGGCCTCGATCTGGATCGGCACGTCGAGCCGGCGCGCCTCCACGGCGTAGTCCGCCTGGATCAGTCGGATGGCGTCGCGCCGGTCGGCGCTCCGCACGCTTTCGACGAAATAGGGGCCCGGCTGGTTGACGTGGACGGAGACGTCGAGGCCGCGACGCGCCATGGCGACCGCCATGCCGACCGGCTCGCAGCCGCCGTGGCCGGCCTGCATGAAGACGGTGGTCGCCTCCCGCCAGAGGCGGAATTCTTCCGTCCGCTCGAACGGCTCGTCGGGCCGGAGCCGCCGGATCGCCATCATCATCGCGGCGGGCCCGCAGGTGAAGTCCGTCGTCTGGGCGTAGTAGGCGGGGGCGGCGGCGCCGGGCCGCGACGCCAGGAGGCGCTTCTGGTAGCGCAAGGCGTCGCTGTGGTCGTCGTAGTAGTCGAGATGGCGGCCGAACAGCCGATAGCCCAGCGTCTCGTAGAGCCGGATCGCCGGCGCGTTTTCCGGGTTAACTTCCAGGCGCATCAGAATGCAGTCGTGCTCGCGGGCCGCGTCCTCCGACGCCAGCATCAATGCCCGCGCGGCGCCGGAGCCGCGGGCGTTCGCCGCGACGGCGATCGAATAGAGCCGGGCGAGCGCCGCGCCCTGGCGGTAGATCGTGAGCGCATAGGCTTCGAGCGCGCCGGACCGCTCGGCGACCAGCAAGGTCGCCCGGCCTTTCTGCAGGAATTCGCGAAAACTGCGGCGCGACAGGCGGTCGGTCGGGAAGCTCGCATTTTCGAGTTCGATCAGCGCGTCCAGATCGTCCAGCGTCGCCGGCCTGATCTCTAGCGGCGCCGCTTGTGTCCTCGCGGCCGCTCTGTGCGGTCCTGTCACGGTCTTGCCTGTCGGCCCCCAATCGGTCAGATGCGAATTAGCGCCCCTCCGCCAGACGATGCAAGCGGGATCGCGCGGGCGCGGCCCCTTGATCTCGATCAATGACGCCTCTGCCCTCCGCCGGCCAGACTGCGAACGTCCGAAGCCCGCGCCGGCTCCCGCATCGGCGCGCCGAGGGAGGCATGTCAGCCGATGGAGCCAAGGTTCGCCAAGTACGCCGTCCGGGCCGTGCCGCGATACACCAGCTATCCGACAGCGCCCCACTTCGACGACCGCGTCGGACCGAACGACTACGCGTCCTGGCTCGCGGCGCTCGATCCGCAGGCGCCGGTTTCGCTCTACCTGCATGTCCCGTTCTGCCGGCAGGTCTGCTGGTATTGCGGCTGCAACATGAAGCTCGCCCGCCGGGACGCGCCGGTCAGGTCCTACATGGAGAGCCTTCGCGCGGAGGTCGATCTCGTCGCGGAACGGCTGCCGGCGAGGATGCGCGTCTCGCACCTGCACTGGGGCGGGGGCACGCCGACGTCGATGGCGCCGGACGACCTAGAGCGGACCATGGCGTTGCTCGACCGGCGTTTCCTGATCGGGGCGGCGGCCGAACGCGCGATCGAAGCCGATCCGCGCACGCTGTCCGACGCCATGATCGCGCGCATCGGCCGGCTCGGCTTCAATCGCGCGAGCTTCGGCGTGCAGGAGTTCGACCCGATCGTCCAGGCCGCGATCAACCGCATTCAGCCGCCCGAGATGGTGCGGCGCGCGGTCGATGGTCTGCGCGCGGCGGGCGTTCCGGCGATCAACTTCGACCTGATCTACGGCCTGCCGCATCAGACGGCCGACATGATCCGTCGAACGGTCGAGTTGGCGGTCCAAATGCGCCCCGACCGGCTTTCG
>DAINCG010000019.1:2952-20939 GCA_036732525.1 Pseudomonadota bacterium
GCCGGGCGCGGCCGCGCGCCTCGCCCAGGCCGATGCGGCGGCGGATGCGATCCGCCAGGCCGGATATGTCGCGATCGGCCTGGATCACTTCGCGCTGCCGGACGACCCGCTCGCGCAGGCCGCGGCGGCCGGGACGCTTCGCCGGAACTTCCAGGGCTACACCACCGACGCCGCATCAGCCCTCCTGGGCTTCGGCGCGACCTCGATCGGACGCATGCCCCAGGGCTATGTCCAGAACGTCGCCGAGACCGGCGCCTGGGCGCGGGCTGTCGCGGCGGGGCGATTGCCGATCGCCAAGGGCCGTGCGCTGGCGGGCGAGGACGCGTTGCGCGGCTACGTGATCGAAACGGTGATGTGCCAGGGAGCGGTGGATCTGGACGCCGCGGGCCGCCGCTTCGCGGCCCCTGCCGGCTGGCAGGCCGACGCCGAGCCTGCGCTCGCCGAAATGGCGGCCGACGGCCTGCTGCGCCGTGAAGGCGCCCGTATCGAACTGACGTCGGCGGGCCGGCCGCTCGCCCGCGTCGTCGCCGCCGTATTCGACGCCTATCTCCGGCCGGCGGCCGCGGCTCGGCATTCCGTCGCTGTCTGACGCGGCGCGCCATCGCAACAATAAAATTTCAAGAAGGTAACGGGCCGTTCGCATTTGCAAAAAGTCGACCGAGATTTATTCGCGGCCGCACATAGTGTTCGCCGCATTTCCGGAGTCGTGACAACGTTGCAGTGATTCGAGGACTGGGAGGATATTTGACAGGGCAATTGCCGCGGGTTACCGATTCCCCATAACGAAAATACGCTGGCGTCATTGTCTTGATGCAGGCGCAAGAAATTGGGGGGGAAGACATGGCGACCAAGTTGGCGGTGCGTACGGCGATTGTCGCGGCTCTGGCGGGCCTTTGCATCGGGTCCGTAACGGCGCAGTCGGCCGGCGCGAAGACGCTCCGCTCCGCGGTGGGGCTCGCGACGTCGAGCGCCCAATACTATGCGCACGAAAGATTTGCGAAGTACGTGGAGGAACGCACCGACATCAAGATCAAGGTGTTCTCCATGTCGCTGCTGAACCTCAAGGAGACGCCGCCAGGCATTCGCGACGGCGTCGCCGACATGGGCTTCGTGTTGCCGCCTTACTATCCGGCGGAGTACGCGGACAGCAACCTCGCCGCCAATCTCTCCATGCTGGTGACGACCGGCCGGCAGATCGAGAGTCCCGGCGCGGCCGCCGCGGGCGCCACGACCGAGTACATCTTCAACTGCCCGGAATGCCAGACGGAATACGCCAAGCAGAATCAAGTCTATCTCGGCACCGGCGCCAGCCCGACCTACATCATGCTCTGCACGACGCCGCTCCGCACGCTGGAGGACCTCAAGGGCAAGAAGTATCGCTCCGGCGCCGCGAATTTCGGCCGCTGGGCGGAGCATTTCGGCGGCGTGAAGGTCTCCATCCCCGGCAATGACGTCTATGAGGCGCTGGGCCAGGGCGTCATTGACTGCGCGATGATGTCGGCGACGGAACTCACCAACCTGTCGCTGTTCGACCTCACCAAGGCGATCACCCGGCGCATTCCGGGCGGCGTGTATTCGGGCGTCGCGACGAACAACGTGAACCTGGACGTCTGGCGCGACCTTACGCTCGAGGAACGGAAAGTGTTCCTGGCGGGGTCCGCGCGCATCCAGGCGGACCTGACCTGGAAGTACTACGCGGACGCCAAGGCCAACCTTGAGGCGGCGCCGGGCAAGGGCATCGAAGTGATCGAGCCCGGGCCGGAAATCATGGCCGCCTCCGACGCCTTCGTGAAGGAGGACGTCAAGGTCATCGCAAAGCAGTTCGCCGACGACTACGGCGTCCAGAACACGGAGGCCAAGATCGCGAAGTTCGCGGAGCTCGTCGAGAAGTGGAAGGGCCTGACCGCCGACATCGCGGACGATCCCGAAGCCCTCGCGAAGGTGCTCTGGGACGAGATCTACTCGAAGATCGATCCCGCGACCTACGGCATGCAATAGGCGGCGTCGCCGCGCCGATCCGCCCCGGTACGGAAAGGAGCGCGGATGAACGCATTCGGCCGCTTCCTGGCCCGCACGGTCGACGTCTCGACCGTCATCGGGCTGATCGCCGTCGCGTTGATGATGCTGCACATCACCATCGACGTCGCCGGCAAGTTCCTGCTGAACACGCCGGTGCCGGCGACCATCTCTCTGGTCTCCCACTATTACATGGTCGTCGTCGCGTTCCTGCCGATCGCCTTCGCCGAGCGGCGGCGTGCGCATATCACTGTCGAGGTGCTGACGGAGCTCTTTCCGGCGCGGGCCCAGCACCATCTCTACGCGTGGAGCTACGTGCTGTCCGCCGTGGTGTACGGCCTGCTCACCTTCCGGTCCTGGGACGAGGCGCGGCGCGCCCATGAGATTGGCGCTTTCATCATGGAGCAGAGCACGAAGCTGATCGTCTGGCCGTCCTACTACCTGCTGCCGATCGGCATGGGCCTGATGACGATCGCGGTCGTCTACCGGTTCCTGGTCTACCTGACCGGCGCCAAGGACAGTTTCGACGAGCCGCCGACATTGGAGCAGGCCGCCGCCCGGTCGGCCGCGGACGCCGGCGGTTCGGCGCGGGGCTGAGCGGCATGTCGGACGTTTCCATCGGCTTCGTCGGCATCGGCATCCTGGTCGCGCTGATCGCGTTGCGCGTGCCGATCGCCGTCAGTCTGATCGGCGTCTCCTTCTTCGGCATCTGGGCGCTCGTCGGCGATCGGGCGGCCTGGGGCTCGCTTGGCATCATCCCCTATTCCTTCGCGGCGACCTGGCAGCTGAGCTCCGTGCCGATGTTCCTGCTGATGGGCTTCTTCTGCTTCCATGCGGGCCTGACCAAGGGCCTGTTCGACGCGGCGCGAATGTGGCTCTCGGGATTGCCGGGCGGCCTTGCCGTCGCCGCCGTCTTCGGCGCGGCGGGCTTCGCCGCCGTCACCGGCTCCTCCGTCGCCTGCGCGGCCGCCATGGGCCGGATCGCGGTGCCGGAGATGATGCGCTACCGCTACGACGTCTCGCTCGCGACGGGCTCGGTCGCCGCGGCCGGCACGATCGGCGCGCTGATCCCGCCGAGCATCCTGATGATCCTTTACGGCATCATCGCCGAGGTGCCGATCAGTCAGCTTTTCCTGGGCGGCGTCGGCGCCGGCCTTTTGACCGCGGCGGGCTACGTTATCGTCATCATGACGCGCGCCGGCCTCAACCCGGCCTTGGCGCCGCGTCTGCGGGAGCAGGTGCCGCTGATCGACAAGATCGAGGCGCTGAAGGAAACCTGGCCCGTGCTGCTGCTGATGGCCGGCGTCTTCGGCGGCCTGTTCGCCGGCCTCTTTACGCCGACGGAAGCGGGCGCGGTCGGGGCGTTTCTTTCCGTCGTCATCGCCGGCATCAAGCGGGCGCTGACCTGGGAGAGCTTCAAGAACGCGCTGCTGGAGACGCTGCTCACCTCGGCGTCGCTGTTCATCATCGCGATCGGCGCCAGCATGCTGACCCGCTTCCTCGCCTTCTCCGGCGCGGGCGACTATCTCTCCGAAGCTGTCGTCGCCATCGGCGCGCATGAGCTGTTGCTGCTGGTCGGCATCTCGCTGATCTACCTGGTGCTCGGCATGTTCCTCGAGCCGATCGGCGCCATGCTGCTCACCTTGCCGATCCTGCTGCCCATCATCGATTCGACCGGCTTCAGCCTGGTCTGGTTCGGCGTCGTGCTGACCAAGTTCCTGGAGATCGGCATGATCACGCCGCCGATCGGCCTCAACGTCTTCGTCATCAAGGGCGTCGTCGGCGACCTCGCCGCGACGTCGACGATCTTCCGGGGGGTGGCCTGGTTCCTGGTCGCCGACCTCGTCGTCATCGTGCTGCTGATGGCCTTTCCGGACATCATCCTCTACCTGCCGAGCCTCAGCCAGTAGCGGCCCCCTGCCGGCGGGGCTAACCTCCGGTCTTCCGATCCGGCGGCGGCGGAGCGCGCTTGACACAATCTCTCGACCGTCCCGCGCTCGGCATCGGGCTACTGTTGCTGGCGCTGTTCCTGCTGGCGAGCATCGACGCGATCGCCAAGCACCTCTCCGAGACGCTGGCCCTGCCGCAGATCCTCGCGATCCGGTTCTGGGTTTTCGTCGTCTTCGCGCTGGCGATCGCGCGGCGCATCGGCGTCGTCCGCGCCGTGCGGTCGGCGCGGCCTGCGCTTCAGGTTCTGCGCGCCCTGGTCATGGTCGGCCAGATGAGCGCGTTCATCTTCGCCTTCTCCTTGATGCCGCTCGCCAATGTCCACGCCATCGCTGCCGTGACGCCGCTGCTGGTGACGGCGCTTGCCGCGATCTTTCTCGGCGAGCCGATCGAGCGGCGGCGCGCGGCGGCGGTGGGCGTCGGTTTCCTCGGCGTCCTCGTGATCATCCGGCCGGGGACCGGCGTGTTCGATCCGACATCGGTCGTGGCGCTCGGCGGCGCTGCCTGCTGGGCCGTCTTCCAAATCCTGCTGCGCGCGGTCAGCCGCCACGACGCGCCGGAGACGACGACGCTCTATTCCGCCGTCATCGGCGCCGCCTGTTTCTCCCTGGCGGTTCCGTTCGTCTGGCAGGCGCCGGCGCCGGCGGCATGGACGTGGCTGATCTCCATCGGCGTCATGGGATCGGTCGGCCACTACCTCTTGTCGCTGGCCTTCCGGTACGCGCCGGCTTCGACGCTGCAGCCGTTCGCCTACAGCATGCCCGTCTGGGCGGCGCTGCTCGGTTGGATCGTCTTCGACCACGTGCCGGACATCTGGACGGTCACGGGCGGCGCGATCGTCATCGGCAGCGGCCTCTATGCGCTTCGCGTCGCGAGCCGTCCCGCCGATCGCGCAGTCAGCCGGCCGTGATCGCGCGCGCGGCGGCGACGGCGTCGCCGAGCGCGTCGGTCAAGCCGCCAGCATGGCCCGCCCGCGCCGCGCCGACGGCGTAAAGGCCGGGAAGGTTCGTCCGCATGCCGCCGTCGACGCGGAGCGCGCCCGCCGAATCACGCTTGGCGTCGGCTGGCGCCAGCGCGGTTTCCGGTGCGACGCCGACGAACACGAAGACCGCTTCTGTCGGCATCGTTTCGTTTGCGCCCGACGCCCGGTCGTGGATGCGGATTGCATCGACGCCGTCCTCGCCGACGACCTCCAGGACATCGACGTTCGTGCGAACTGTGAGATTGTCGAAGGCCTCGGCGCGTTCCCGGAAGGACTTTCGCGCCTTCAGGCCGTCGCCCCGGACGAGCATGGTGACCGCGCCGCAGAGCTCGGCCAGATGCAGCGCTTCCTGGACGGCGGCGTCGCCGCCGCCCACCACGACGACCGGCTTGCCGCGGTAGAGGCCGCCGTCGCAATAGGCGCACTGGGAGACGCCGCGCCCGGTCAGCGCGTCCTCGCCCGGCACGCCGAGCTTCTTCAGGCTGGCGCCGGTCGCCAGCACGACATTGGGCGCCGCGATACCGATGTCGGGCAGCCGCCAGAGGTCGCCATCGCGCACGAGCTCGCCGGCTTCGCCGATCCGGTAGTCGGCGCCGGAGCCGAGCGCGTCGGTCATGAAGCGGTCGACCAGGTCGGCGCCCGACTGGCCGTCGAACTCGGCGGCGCCTTCGATCAGCCCGACGTTCATCACGAGACCGCCCAAATAGCCGCTGTCGACCAGGGCCGTCTTCAGGTCGGCGCGGGCGAGGTCGGCGGCGGCCTTCAGTCCGGCGAGGCCGGCGCCGACGACGACGGCGTCGAAACGTTCGAGGTCATCGGTCATGGCGCGCTCTCCAAGTCGATCAGGGCGCGGGTTTCCGTCCGCGTGCCGCCCGCCCAGAGCGGCAGATAGGTCATCTTTATGCCGGCGCCGCCGGCGACGATCGGATGGATCGCATCCGGTCCCGCAGCGACGGGACTTGCGCGTTCGAACGCCCCGACGCCCGGGATCTCAACACGCTCGGTCCGGTAGAGATAGTCCTGAACGTCCCTCAGCCCGAAGCCGTGCTTCGCGAGAGCCGCTGCGAGTTCGGGCGGCAGCAGGAAGACCTGTTCGCCCGGCGGCCGCGCCCGGCCGGAGCCGGCGACGGCGGGGACCGCCATCATCGCCGCGGCGATCGGCGATAGGATCGCTTCCGGCGTATCCCGGTCATCGAGCGGCAGCACCTCGACCGTGCCGGAAACGCCGAGCACGGTGACCGCGCTGGCGCCCTCTGGGATGTCACGGCGCCGGGCGAGGCTCGGGAAGCCCGGGGCGGCGCCTTCCGGAAAGCAGAAGCTGTACTTGCCGGGTTGGCCCATCGTCGCCATGTCGCCGACGCCCTCGCGCGCGCCGCCGATATTGCGCAGGACGAGCGATATCGCGCGGCCGAGCGTCGCGTTGGCGGCGTTGCCGGGCCCCAGCATATTGGCGCCGCCGTTCATGCCGAGACGGTCGGCGGCGGGGCCGTGCACGATCGTCGCGACGGCGGGCGTTCCCGTCGTCGTTAGAAGGCCGAGCACATTGAAGTCGGGCGCGAGCGTCGCCAGCGCCGCCGTCAGGACGACCGGCAGCGCGTCCGGCGCGGCGCCTGCGAGCACGCACTGATATGCCACGGCCCGCGGCGTCAGCTCGCCAAAGAGCGGCGGCAGCAGGCCGAGTTGGCGGTCCGGTTCCGCCACGCCCGCCAACATCGCGGCCATGCGCGCCTCGGTCGGCGGGACGAGCGGCAGGCCGTCGGAAAACTCCAGCTCTTCCAGAGCATCGGCGGCCGCGTCGATGTCGGTCCCGTCAGGGAAGACGGGCAGGCTCACCGCTGCGGCAGCCTGACCGAGCAGGCTTCGGTGAAGCCGAAGGTCGGGACCCAGGCCGAGTGCTTGCCGGGACCGCCGGCGACCATGATCTGGATGTCTTCGGGCGTGCGCGTCAGGTAGTACTTGCCGTTGACGATCTTCTGGTCGCGTTCCGCGTAGTTCGCTTGGTTTTCCTTGGAGACGCGGTCGACGGGCACGGCGGACGCCTCGAACAGCATTTCCTGGATCGCCTCGACGGTCCAGCCGTCGCGATGCACGGTCGCCGCGTGTTCCGGTCCGAACACGACCGAATAGGGCGCCGTGCCGTAGATCGTGTTGGCGCCGGTCTGGGAGATCGTGCCGGCGATCGTCGTCAGGATGCCGATGCCGGTATTGCTGCCATGGTCGTTGATGTTGTGCGGCGGCTCGGACGGCAGCAGCGTCACGACATTGTCGGTCGCGTCGAAGCCCCGGCGGACGTGATCGGGCGCCCGGGGGCGCTCTTCCTCGTTCTCGCCGAAGCAGAAGGCGTATTTGGCGGGCGAGCCTTGGGTCGCGCGGTCCATTTCGCCGGGCTTGCCGCCGCCGACGTTCAGGATGGTCAGCTGCAACGCCCGGCCGATGGCGGCGTTGGCGCGGCGGCCCTGGCCGAAGCAGTTGCTGCCGCAGTTGATGTCGAGCGCCTGACGGATCGGCCCGTTGACGACGATCATCGGCGTGCAGGGGTGCGTCGTCGCGAGCGTGCCGTGCAGATTGTACTCCGGCTGCAGCACGGCGCGAACGGCGGCGACGACGACCGGCATGTATTCCCGCCATGACTGCGTTCGCGGCGATCGTCTGCAAAGTGGGCAGGACGCGGCGCGGCGACATCGGCGGAAACGGCTCGTTGTCGCCCCGGCAGGTCTCGACGAGCGCTGCGACCTTCGCTTCCGTCGGCGGATAGAGCGGCATGCCGTCGCTCCAGCCCTGGGACTCGGCGAAGTCGTTGAAGGCGTCGAAGTCGAGGTCGCCGAGGTCGAGGACCTCCTCTTCGGCAGGATCGGTCATGGCGGCGTGGTCTTTCGAACAGGAGAACGCGGCGGCGTCCCCGATGAGGACGCCGCCGAGCAGTAAGGGACGGGATCAGACGGCGAGCGAGTGCTTGAGTTCGGCGAAGGCGGTTTCGATCCGCTCGCGCAACTCTGCCTCATTCAGTCCGCCGACGGGGTGCTTGACGATCAAGAGCCTCGGGTCCGCCTTCCGGGCCTTCGCCTGCGCGCGCACCAGCGGCAGGAAGGTCTCGGTGATGACGATGTAGGTCTCGACGCCGTGTTCCTCGAGGGTCGTGCTGTCATGGAAACTCCACGACGAACACGACCCTCAATCGGCTAAAGCGACGATCGCGCCTTTGTAGTTCTTCGCGACCTTCTCGATCAGCTCGGGCGGCGCCGGCTGGGCCGCGCTGTCCTTGTAGAGATAGTCGATGTTGTCGATGGAGCGGAATTCGCCCATCAGCTTGCGGACGCCCATCAGGAGTTCCTGGGCGTTCGGCTTCGAGTTCGAGATGATCGCGATCGGGTCCTTCGACCAGTCGGTCCCGGCGGCGCTCCCGCTCGGCCGGTCCGTCTCTGGCTGTAGGCCGAACGACGGGTTGACGATGCGCATGGCGGCTCCTCTTCAGACGATGAAGACGCCCGATTCTAGCACAGCCTGCCGCCTGGCTCACCAGTCCGGCTTGCGCTTCTCATTGAAGGCGTTCAGGCCCTCCTGGGCGTCGTCGGTCTCGATGATGTTGCAGATGGTTTCGACGACGTTCTCGATCGCGCGGCGGTAGTCGTTGTCGTTGGCGCGCATGAAGGAATCGCGGGCGAGCTTCATCACGACGGGCGATTGTTCGGCGAACTTGGCCGCGAGCGCCCTGGCCTCGTCCAGCACTTTGTCCCTGGGAACCGCGCGGTTGATCAGGCCGCGGGCGGCGGCTTCCGGCGCGGAGATCGTATCGCCGGTGAACAGAAGCTCGAATGCCTGGTGGCGGCCGATCTGGCGGGGCAGGTGGACGAAGTGCATCGCCGGGATCACGCCGACATTGATCTCCGGGTAGGAAAGATTCGCGTCGTCGGCCATGACGATGCAGTCGCAGGAGACCGCGAGCGTCACGCCAGCCGCCCGCGCCGGGCCGGTGACGGCCGCGATGGTCGGCTTGCCCATGCGATACTGCAGGTCGTGCATGCCGAAATAGAGCTCCTCCAGGAACGCCCGGAGGTCGAGGCCAGAGCCGCCGCGGATCATGGCGAGGTCCATGCCGGCGCTGAAGGCGCGGGCGCAGCCGCTGGTCAGGATGATCGCGCGGACGCCGTCGTCCGCCTTCGCCTTCCGGTAGGCCGCGTTCACCTCGCGCGTCAGCTGCATGTTGATCGCGTTGACCGGCTCCCGCCGCATCGTGATCTCGGCGACCCGGTCGCGGACTTCATAGTCGAGCAGTTCGAATTCCGACATGGTCCCGCTCAAGCCGCCAGCGTGAAGGGCAGGATGGCGGCGCCGGCGACGGTCGTCCGGATGAAACGGCGCGGCTCGTTCAGCGGATAGTCGATCCGGCCGGAATGCAGGAGGCCGCCGCGATTGTCCCACATCAGCGTGTCGCCGACCGACCAGACGTGCTCCCAGCGGACGGCTTCGTCCTCGATCCGATCGGTCAGCTCCTCGATCAACGCTTCGCTCTCCGCTTCCGGCAGGCCGATGATGCGGGAGGTGGTGTAGGGGTTCAGGAAGATGCCCGGCTCGCCGGTCTTCGGGTGGCGGCAGACGACGGGATGCACGGCGATGGTGCTGGTCTTCGCCGCCTCGTCGAGCGCTTCGGCCGCCTTCGCCGCCAGCTTGTTGCGCTTGGCCTGGCCGTAGACGAACTCGGCCTTCAGGCCGTCCAGCCGGCGTTTCATCGCGTCCGGCAAGGCGGCGTAGACCTTGGTCGTGTCGGCAAAGCAGGTATTGCCGCCCGTGCTCGGGACCTCGACGCTGTGCAGCAGGGTCGCTTTCGCCGGCTTCGGATCGAAGGAGAGGTCGCTGTGCCAGCCGTCGCGGGTGCGCGTCGCCGCGCCCCGGGCGGCGCCGACCTCGTCATATGAGCCGTCCTTCTTCCGGTTGGTCATCTGAACGACTTCCGGAACGTCGGGGTGCTGGTAGGCGCGCTGCACGTGGACCTGCAGTTCGCCGAAATGGGATGAGAAATCGGCGAGCTGCCGCGCGGTCAGGGTTGGCGGCGGAAGAGCAGAACCTTGTAGCTATCAAAGGCCGCTTCGATGATCGCCGCATCTTGCGGCGTGAGCGGCGCGGTCATGTCGATGCCGGCGATTTCCGCGCCGCAGACCGGGCCGGTGGGTTCGATGGTGAGCGACATAAGGAGCGCGTCTCCTGGATAGGGCGTCAAGAAAGGGTGGGCGCGCCGACCATGCGGAGCGCGATGGCGGCATAGCGGTCGGCGATTTCGGCGGGGGTGAGCGGCCCGTCCGGGCGATGCCAGGACGCGACGGCCGTCGTCATGCTGACGATGGCCCGCGTCGTTTCGGCGGGCGCGGCGCAGTCGAACTGGCCAGTGGCGACCCCGGCGTCGATCGGCCGGCGAAAGGACCGCGTGACCCGGTCCCGGTCGGCGACGACCGCCGCCCGCTCGGCCTCCGACAGGCTGCGAAGCTCCGTGTTGCCGACGAAGGATTCCGCTTGCCGCGCCGTATGGAACAGGACATGGGCGCGGACGACGGCGACGAGCCGCGCCGCCGGGTCGGGGCCGGACGACCGGTCGACCGCTTCCAGTTCGTTCGCAAGTGCGGCCGTCACGTCGGCGACCAGACGGTAGAGGATCGCGCCCTTCGACGGAAAGTAATAGTAGGCGTGCGACACGCTCGCTCCGGCTTCGCGGGCGATGTCGCGCATCGACGTGCCGTGGAAGCCCTTCTCGACGAACTGCCGCAGCGCGGCGGCAAGCAGTCGGGCGGCGCCGTCCTCCTCGGCCCCGATCTCCTTCGTCGTCGGCGCGGTCGGCTGGCGGAGCGGCGCGGTCAAGCGGCGCCGCGTCCGTGGCGCAGGAGCTGGCCGGGATGCGTGTTGGTCTCCCGGTCGTCGCGGATGGTCGTCTCGCCGTTGACGAGCACATATTTGTATCCGCTGGCGCGCTGGATGCGGCGCCATTCGCCGGCCGGCAGGTCGTGGGCGATCTCCTCCGGCATGACGGCGAGGTTCTCGAAGTCGTAGACGATGATGTCGGCGGGCGCGCCCTTCTGCAGCACGCCGCGGCCCTCGAAGCCGGCCACCTGCGCCGGCAACGCGGAGAGCCGCCAGTGCGCCTCCTCCAGCGAGATCATCTTGTGCTCGCGGACGATCTTGCAGAGCGTTTCCGTCGGGTAGCGGCCGGCGGTCAGGAACTTGGTGTGGGCGCCGCCGTCGGAGACGCCGAACAGCACATAGGGATCATCGACGATCTCCTTCAGGTGCTCGATCTTGCCGTTGGGCGGCGCGGCGAAGAACTCCGTTTCCAGGTCCTCCTCGACCGCCATGTCGAGCATGACGTCGACCGGATGCTTGCCCATCTTTTCGCCGGCGAGCGCCAGGGTGTGGTCGAGCCAGGGCTGGTTCTTCTCCAGCTTCGGGCCGACGATGACGATGCCGGGCAGGGGGCCGGTCGCGGTGATCGGCAGCTTGTCGCGGAGCGCCTGCCGGCGGGCCGGATCGCCGAGCTTCGCCTTCCGCTCCTCCAGCGTGCCCGTCGTCGCCTCCCTCCAGGGCTCGGAATCGTCGAAGAGGTTCCAGTCGACGAAGGTGAAGCCGAAGCCCGCGTCGGTCGTCAGCCCCTGGCCGACGACGCGGACGCCGCGTTCCCGGCAACTCTTCAGCCAGGCGAGCGTGCGGCGGTGGATCTCCGGGCGATGATCGAAGGCCTGGACGACGTTCATGATCATCGGGCGGCCGGAAATCTCCGCCATCTCCTCGAAGAACGACCGGTCGCGGGCGTTGTCGCCGGAGACCATCAGCATCTGCATGAAGCCTTCGTTCCGTTCGCCGAGCACGCGGGCGAACTCACGGCAGGTGTCGTCGTGCATGACGTCGGTCGGCATCGGCGAGCCGTCGAAATCGCGCTGCACCGCGGCCGGACCGTCCGGCAGCATGCGCTGGGCCGACCAGCCGCAGCCGCCGGCGTCGAGCGCCTCGTTGAACAGGCGGCGGAGTTCGGCGTGCTCGGCGTCGGTCGGCTTGCGGCCGGCCTTGGCGTCGTCGAACCCCAGCACCCAGATCAGCATCGGTCCGATCGGGACGTAAGGCAGGATGTTCACCGCCTTGGGCGTGCGCTCGATGCTGTCCAGGAATTCCGGGAACGTCACCCAGTCCCACGGCATGCCCGCCTGCATCGAGGCGAGCGGGATCGCCTCGACGCGGGTCATCGACAGCATGGCCCGCTCGCGCATCTCCGGCGCCACCGGGGCGAAGCCGAAGCCGCAATTGCCGATGACGACGGACGTGATGCCGTGCCAGCTCGAAAGCGTGCAGTAGGGGTCCCAGAAAACCTGCGCGTCGTAGTGGGTATGGAGGTCGATGAAGCCGGGCGCGACGATCAGGCCCTCGGCGTCGATGACGTCGTCGGCGTCGGCCGGGTCGATGTGGCCGATCTCGGCGATGCGCCCGCCTTTGATGGCGACGTCAGCCCGATAGCGGGGCGCGCGACTGCCGTCCACGACCATCCCGTTCCGGATCACCTTGTCGTACCGCGCCATCGTCCGTTCCCCCACAGTTTTGTTTGATTGAACGTTCGTTCAAGATCGGTGGCAGGTCAAGCGCATCTGCGTCCGTTCGGGCGATCCGTCAGATGACGCCGCGGCGCCGGGCGAGCGCCAGTACGCGTTCGGCCCCCTTCACGGCGGACCGGTTGACGACGCGGCCCTTGGCGAAGGCGAGGCCGACATCGTCGGCGGCGGCGGTCGCGACGATCTCCCGCGCCTCGGCGATCGCCGAGGCGGAGGGCGTGAAGGCGGCGTGGATGTGCGGAATCTGGCCGGCGTGATAGCAGGCCTTGCCGGCGAACCCCATGCCGGCGACCCAGCGGGTTTCGGCAATCAGGCCGGCTTCGTCGTCGGGATCGCGCCACGGCCCGTCGATCGCCTCCACCCCGGCGGCGGCCGCCGCCGCGGCGACGCGGCCGCGGGCATATGCCAGGCTCTCCCACGCGCGGTCGGCGCCAAGATCGCCGGTCAGGTCGTCGAGGCCCAGCAGGACGGCCTTGACCATCGGCGCCGCGGCGATCGTATAGGCGGCTTCCAGGCCGGCCGGGCTTTCGACGATCGGCATCAGATCGACGGGGCCGTGGACGGCGCCGACGGTCGCGGCGACCCAGGCGATCTCCTGCCCGTTTTCCGTTTTGGGGATGACGACGCCATCGGGCGGAGCCGTCCAGTCGAGCAGGCTCGCCAGATCGCGGACGCCGGCCGGCGTGGCCGGCGGGTTGATGCGGAGATAGCGGCGGCTCGCCCCTTGCGCCGGCGCTTCGAACAGGGTGCGGACGGCGGCGCGCGCCTCGTCCTTGCGGTCGGCGGCCGTGCCGTCCTCCAGGTCGATCACGACGATGTCGGGTCCGGCGGCTTGCGCCTCCGCAATCCGCTCGGGCGCGAGGGCGGGCAGGACCATGACGCTGCGGCGGTTGACGGGCGCGTCGGACATCGGGGCGGGTCTCCCATGGGCAAAAGAAAAGGCCGCCCCGGCGATGCGGAGCGGCCCGGCGTCGCGCGTCCGGCGCGAGGCTATCGTCTTACAGGTGGTCGGCCCGCCACTTGGTCCAGAAGCCGTCCCACTGGTCGTCGCCGACCTTGTTGCCCTTGGCGTTTTCCGCGATCCGCATCTCGTCGAAGGCGGCGCGGGCGTTGTCCCAGGCCTCGATGACGGCGGCCTGTCGGGCGAGGCGCTTGTCCTGCCAAGCCTGGTCTTCGGGCCGCCAGTAGCCCTTCTCCTTCATGTAGCGGACGGTGCCTTCGTGCGCCGGCGCGTCATAGGGCGGCCGGCCGGCAAGCTTGATCTCCCAGTTGAAGGAGGAGGCGGTGGTGTTCTTGTAGCTGTCGTAGGTCATCTCCATCGCCTTGATCATGTTGTACGTCTCGTCGGCGGGCGTACGGGCGTATGTCGTGACCATCGGATAGCGGAAGCCGACCAGCCAGGACGGGTTCTCTTCCGAAAGCCCGGCGCCGCGGGTTTCCTTGGCGGGGGCCGCGAAGGAGATGACGTCGGTCATCGCCTTCCAGCCGTCCTTGTTGTCGGGGTGGAAGTTCGGCCAGGTCAGGCCGCGCGGGCTCGCCTCGATCTCGCGCATGTTGGCGGACGTGGTGGCGCTGCCGAACGCGTCGAGCTGGCCGGCGATCACCGCCGTCTTCATCGCGCCGTAGCTGCCGAACCAGACCGGCTTGACGTCGTCGAGCGTCAGGCCGCCGAAGGCCAGATAGGCCTCGTTCTTGACGTTGACCGAGGGATTGCCCTTCACGAAGCCGATGCGCTTGCCCTTGAGGTCGGACAGTTCCTTGACGCCCGCATCGCCCGCGACCGCCATGCCGACCGTGGCGAGCCGGCCGATGACGACGCGCAGGTCCTGCGGGCCCCATTCCGGCGCGGCGAAGTCGTACGTGCCTTCGGACGCGAAATAGGCGCCGTTCGCGAGAAAGCCGTAGATCGCCTTGCCGGTCGTGACCGGCAGGATGCGGCCGATCGAGGTGCCCGACGGTATGATGCGGACGCGGGTGTTGAACTCCTTCTGGAAGGCGTTCGCGATGCCGGACGCTTCGGCATAGCCGGTCGAGCCCAGGTCATAGGCGGTCCAGACCATCGAGCGCGGCAGTTCCGGCGCGTCGTCGGCGAGCGCCGGCGCAGCGAACGCCAGACCGGCGAGCCCCGCGGCAAATGCGGCTGTAGCGGATTTCATACGTTTCCTCCTGAGTTCATTGTTGTCCAGCGGCCCACTTCTTTTGGCAGTTCTGTTGGTTGCGGCGCACGCGATTGGCGAGCGCCCGGCCGGAACTCGGAACAGCATGACAACTCTCTCCGGTCGCGTCACCCCCCATGCGTGCGCGATGTCGGGCAGAGGCCGCCATCTTGCCAGATCTCATTAATTCGGATATTCATGAAATATGGAATTAGAGCAACAGATCGACGCCATGGCGGCGCTCGCTCATCCGGGCCGCCTCGCCGTGTTTAGCCTGCTCGCCCGGCGCGCGCCCGACGCCGTCCGGGCGAGCGAAATCGCGGGCGCGCTCGGCTTCAAGCCGAACACGCTCTCCAACCACGTCGCCGCGCTCAGCCGCGCCGGCCTCATCGGGGCGGAGCGGAAGGGCGTGACGATTTCCTACCGGATCGACCTCGAGCGCGTCGGCGCGTTTGTCGATTTCCTGGTGACGGACTGCTGCCGCGGCCGCCCGGAACTCTGCGAACCGCTCGCCGCGCACGCCCTGCGGCGCATCAGTCTGGGAGAGAGACCCATGTCCGACCGCACCTTCAACGTGCTGTTCATCTGCACCGGCAACTCCGCCCGCTCGATCTTCGCCGAGGCGATCCTCAACCGGGAGGGGGCGGGCAAGTTCAAGGCTTATTCGGCCGGCACGGCGCCATACTCGGAACTCAACCCGTTTGCCGTCGAGGTGCTGCGCCAGCTCGGGTACGACACGGACAGCCTGCGCGCCAAGAACGTCGTTGAGTTCCAGGGGCCGGACGCGCCGAAGATGGACTTCGTCTTCACCGTCTGCGACCGCGCCGCGAACGAGGAATGCGCGCCCTGGCCCGGCCAGCCGGTCTCGGCGCACTGGGGCCTGCCCGATCCGGTCAAGGCGACCGGCAACAACGCCGAGAAGGCGCTGGCGTTCAAGGACGCCTACCGCGCCATGCGCCACCGCCTGACCGGGTTCATCGCGCTGCCGATCGAGAGCCTCGACCGCATTTCCCTGCAGAAGGCGCTCGACGACATCGGCCGGGCGGACGCGCTCGCGAACGCCTGAACGGCCGGCTCAGGCCGCCTTCGCCTGGAAGGCCGGCATCACCGCCTCGCTGAAGCGGCGCATCGCCGTCGCGGTCTGGGCGCGCGACATGTCGCCGAAGGCGGTCTGGCAGACGAGGTGCCCGACGCCGGCGTCGCGCAGTTCCTCGACCTGACCGAGCGCCTGGGCCGGGCCGCCATAGATGCAGCCCGACGCGAGCAGCTCCTTCAGCGCCGCCGCTTCGTCGGCCTTGGGATCGACCCAGGGGATCAACAATTCGGGATCGACCGCGAAATCGTCCGGATTGTAGGCCTCGCGGACGTGCAGCATGTGCCGGCGGGCGGCGACGAGGGCGGCCGACAGTTCGTCCTCCGCCTGGGCGTCGCTTTCGGCGACATAGACGTTCCGCCAGAGGCCGGACCGGCTCAGCAGGTTCGCCGTCGTCGCCGCATCGTGGCCGCCGGCCTCCAGGCCTTCGCGATAGAGCGCCCAGCGTTCCCGGATGCGGGCGACGGGCAGGCGCGCCGTCAGGATCGGCAGGCCGAGGCGGCCGCACTCCTCGAAGGACTTCGGCGAGATCACGCTCCGCCAGATCGGCGGACCGCCCGGCTGCACCGGCTTCGGGCGGAGCGCCGGCGCGGAGATCGTGTAATAGCGCCCGGCATGCTCGACGGGGCCGCCAGCGAACATGCGCTGCAGGATCTCCAGCGATTCCTCCATGCGCGCCCGGCTGTCGTCGCTGCGGAGGCCGTGCCCGACGAACTCATACTCGTTGTAGACGGTACCCTTGCCGACGCCGACGTCGATCCGCCCGTCAGAGAGATTGTCGAGCAGCGCCAATTGGGTGGCGAGCCGGACCGGGTGATGGAACGGCAACTGCACCACGGCGAAGCCGATCCGCAGCCGCTTCGTCTCCCGCGCCAATGCGGCGGCGAAGGTCAGCGCGTCGTTATAGACGCTCTCGCCGGTGAAATAGTGCTCGGTCAGCCAGATGCCGTCGAAGCCCAGGTCCTCGGCGAGCTTCGCCAGCGCCAGCTGGTCGCCGATGCGGGCATAGTCCTCTTCGGGGCTGGGGCTCGCGGCGAGCGTCAGGTAGCTGAATTCCATGGGCGGCGGCTTCTCCTGCGTTCGAAGCCGCTATCTTGCCCGCTTTCGGCGCCGCCGCGCCAGCGCTAGACTTTCGAAAAATCAACGGAGGAGCGCGGACGATGGCGATCGAAATTGCGCCGAGCGGGCGCGCATTGGGCGCGGAAGTCCGGGGCGTCGACCTCTCAAAGCCGCTCGACGGCGCGACCCGGGACGCCCTGGAAGCGGCCTGGACCGAACATCTCGTGCTGCTGTTCCGCGGCCAGTCCATCGGCGACGCCGACCTGCTTGCGATGGCGGAGGCGTTCGGCGGCGCCCAGGCGACGCGGTCCCGCGACTACTATCTGAAGGCCGGTTTCGACGAGAAGTCCGGCCGCGTCTCGGCGCTGCCCGGCATCTCGATCATCTCGAACCTCGACGAGAACGGGAAGCCGGTCGCGCGGCATGCCGGCAGCGGCAGCCAGGAGCTCTTCTGGCACACCGACAACTCCTATGTGGAGAACCCGCCCAAGGGCAGCATCCTGCACGCGCTGCAGACTCCGGTCGACGGCGGCGGCCACACCTCTTTCGCCAACCAGTATCTCGCTTATGAAAGCCTGCCCGCCGCGACGCAAGCCCGGCTTTCGGGCCTGCACGTCAAGCATGACGACAGCCGCAACACGGCAGGCGGCCTCCGCCCGTCCCGGGCCATGCCGTCGACGCAGGAGGAGGTGACGGGCCCGGAGCATCCGCTCGTCCGCGTCCATCCGGCGACCGGGCGGAAGGCCCTTTATCTCGGCCGCCGCTACGCCGCGCCGTCGAGCCATGTCGTCGAACTCGACGACGCCGAGAGCGAAGCGCTGCTGGATGAACTCTGGGAGGCGGCGACCCGGCCGGAGATCGTTTGGACGCATGCCGACTGGCGGCCGGGCGACGTGCTGATGTGGGACAATCGCTGCACCATGCACGCCCGGACGGAGGTCGATCCGACCCAGGCGCGCGAGATGCACCGCACGTTAGTCAGGGGCGAAGCGATCGTCCCCGGCTGACCTATCCGTTCAGCAGGGCGCGGCCGTTGTTCAGCACGACGACGTCCCGCTCGACCGCCTTTGACCGGAACGCGACGGTGGGCTCGCCAGGCGTTCGCCAGATTTCCGTCCGGATGGTCTCGCCCGGATAGACCGGGGCGGAGAGGC
>DAINCG010000020.1:0-928 GCA_036732525.1 Pseudomonadota bacterium
GGTGCGGCTGGATCTCCTTAAGTTCGAAGCCTGCGCCGACATAGATCCGGCGAGCGGACGTCAACACGTCATTTGTCCAGAGCCGGACGCCCCGATAGCCGGCGTTCCGCGCAAAGACGAGGCACTCCTCGGTCAAGCGCGCGCCGAGGCCGAGGCCACGCGCCGTCGGCTCGACGTAAAGCAGGCGGAGCTGCGCCATGCCTTCGCCTGCGTCCGTCAGAAAGACGGAGCCGACGACGGCGCCCTCCATGTCCGCGATCCAACACTTGTCCTTCGCCGGGTCGAACGTTTCCACGAATTTTTGGACGACGCCGGCGACCAGCGCCTCGAACGTCCAGTCCCAGCCGTATTCGGCCGCGTAGAGCGCGCCGTGACGATGCGTCACCCAACCGAGATCGCCCGGCCGCGGGTCGCGGAGGGCGACAATGCCCGCGCGCTCCCGGTCGCCCAACAGCCGCCGGATCCGCGCCATTGCGCCGACGACTTCTTCGCGCGCCGCCGGCGGAAGCGGCGCCAGGAGGGCGGCGATCTCCGACGCCGAGGCTGCGTTCAGCGCCGCATAGGCGTCCTGGCCCGACGTCGTCAGGCGGAGCGCGCGGCGCCGCCCCCCGTCGTCGGAGCGTTCGACCAGACCGTCGGCCTCGAGCCCGCCGATCAGACGACTGAGCTGACCGGGGTCCATCGCGAGCGACCGGGCAAGGTCGGCGGCCGCGACGGCTTCGCCCGCTGGCGCCTGCGCAATCTCATACAGCACGCGCACCTGTGGCAGGCCGTAGGGCGATTTCAGATGCGCCTCGTCGAGCGCGCCGATCAGACGGGTATGGAAGCGATTGAACCGACGGACCGCGGCGACTTGATCCGCAGTTGGCAAGGGGGTCGACGGTTCGGACATTCTTGAATTGCGCTATCTATTATTGATTATGTCAAC
>DAINCG010000020.1:962-7938 GCA_036732525.1 Pseudomonadota bacterium
GAGGACGACGCCGAGATCGGCGGCGTCGCGGTAGGCGACGTCGGCGGAAGCGGCCTGCTCGCGGCGGCTGCGGATTTCCTCCGGATGCTGGCCGATGTGCTGGGCGAAGAACGCGCTCGACGGAACGGAAACGACCGGACGGCCCCTGCCGCCGCCACGGCCCAAAAGCTCGACGTCATCATCGATGAAGGACGAGGACTTCGCGGCGCGGATTTCCGGTTCGACGCGACGCGTCTCGGCGCGCTGCCCGGAAAGCCGCTCGTCCGTCCGCTCGACGCCGCGCAACGGCGTAAGGCGACGGCTGACGTCTTCAACGATGCGGCTCAGCGCGTTCACGAGCGAACTCTGGCTCCTGCCAAGGACTGCGGCAAAAGTAGGGGAATTCATGCAAAATACAAGACATCGTACGGATTAATTCGATATCTCGAAGAAGTCGTTAATCCGGGTGGTTAACGAATCTTGCGACATTGCATTCCGTTCCGTCGCGGGGACCGGCGTGCTAAGAGTTCGGCCACAGCCGCGCCGCAAGAAAGGTTCGATCGACGATGACCACTGCAGCCTCCCTCGCCCACGCCGAGACGAACGATCTCGAAGCCTTCTTCATGCCGTTCACGTCGCAGCGCCAGTTCAAAAAGGCGCCGCGCCTTCTGACCGGGGCCGAAGGCGTGCATTACATCGCGCGGGACGGCCGACGCATTCTGGACGGCTCCGCCGGCCTCTGGTGCGTAAACGCGGGCCACGGCCGCAAGGAAATCGCCGAGGCGATCAAGGCCCAGGCCGACCACATGGACTACGCCCCAAGCTTCCAAATGGGCCATCCGGCGGCGTTCGAACTCGCCTCCCGCGTCGCCAACATGGCGCCGGACGGGCTCGACACCGTCTTCTTCGCCAATTCCGGTTCGGAAGCGGTCGACACCGCGCTCAAGATCGCGCTGGCCTATCACCGCGCCCGCGGCGAGGCGGAGCGGACCCGCTTCGTCGGTCGCGAGCGGGGCTATCACGGCATCGGCTTCGGGGGCATGTCGGTCGGCGGCATCAAGGCGAACCGCAAGATGTTCGGCACGATGCTGCCGGGCGTCGACCATCTGCCGCACACATCCGACCTCCAGCGGAACGCCTTCAGCCGCGGCCTGCCGAAGCACGGGATTGAGCTCGCCGACCGGCTGGAAGCGATCTGCGAATTGCACGATCCCTCCACCATCGCCGCCGTGATCGTCGAACCGGTCGCCGGCTCCACGGGCGTGCTGCCGCCGCCGGAGGGCTATCTGAAGCGGCTCCGCGAGATTTGCGACAAGCACGGCATCCTTTTGATCTTCGACGAAGTCATCACCGGATTCGGCCGCGTCGGCGCCGCCTTCGCGGCGGAAGCCTTCGACGTGACGCCCGACATGATGACGATCGCCAAGGGCCTGACCAATGGCGCGGTCCCGGCGTCTGGCGTCGTCATGGGCCGCAAGATCTACGACGCCTTCATGACCGGACCGGAGTGGGCGATCGAACTGGCGCACGGCTACACCTACTCGGCCCACCCGCTCGCGGTCGCGGCCGGCCTCGCCACGATGGACATCTACCGGGACGAAGACCTGTTCCGGCGGTCGGCCGGCCTTGCGCCGAAGTTCGAAGAATTGATGCACGGCCTGAAGGACGCGCCGAACGTCATCGACATTCGCAATGTCGGCCTGATGGGCGCCGTCGAGCTCGCGCCGCGCCCCGGCGAACCCGGCAAGCGCGGCTTCGACGTCTTCCTGGAATGCTTCGAGCAGGGCCTCTACTGCCGCGCGACCGGGGACATCCTGGCGATGTCGCCGCCGCTCGTCGTGCAGGAGTCGGAAATGGAGCAGATGGTCGGCATCCTGAAGAAGGCGATCGAGACGGTCGGTTAACAGGAAACCGGCAACCATCTGATCAGGAAAGATTTTCGGCGCATACGACGCCGCTGCCCGCGGCGCGGATCGTGGATAGCGCAGGGATCACGGGATTGGATGTAACCGGTTCTTAAGGGCTCACGACTTAGGTTGAACCCGAATGAGCCCGCAGAGGCAGACGTCGCGCCAAAGTGACGTCGCCGCAAGCGGGGCAACGTTAGGGTGCGACCGCATGGCGGGCCAAGAAGCGCTACCGAAAACCGATCTGTTGGCCGCGCTGCGGGCTTCCGGCGACGTCGTCTACGAGTGGGACGTCGCCCGGGATTCGCTGGCGTGGACCGGGTCCGCGACGGAAATGTTCGCGCTCGACACGCTCGACGCGGTCAAGACCGGCGACCTGTTTCATGGCCGGATCAATTCGGAAGACCTGAAAGAGCGCCTGAAGCGCCTGTCGCGGCACTTCGCGACCGGCGCGCGGTTCGATTGCGAATACCGCCTGCGCGGCGGCGACGGCGAGTTCATCTGGGTGCATGAGCGCGGCCAGGCGGACTTCATGCCGGACGGTCGGCCGCTGACCATGCGCGGCGTGCTGCGCTCCATCACCACCCGAAAGCGGGCGGAGCAGCGCCTCGAATATCTCGCCAACTATGACGAGCTGACCGGCCACTTCAATCGCTTCCGCCTGCGCCAGGCGATCGACTTCGCGATGACCGCCTGCCGGCGCTTCAACCGGTCGGGCGCGTTCCTGACCGTCGACATCGACAACATCGCCATGGTCAACGACGCCTTCGGCTTCGAGATCGGCGACGCCGTTCTCTCCGGCCTCGCCGAACGGCTCGACCAGCTGACGGGCGAGAGCGACATCGTCGGCCGCGTCGAGGGCGACTGCTTTGGCCTGCTGCTCGACCATTGCGACGACGAAGGCGCGGCCGACGTCGCCGAGAAGATCATCGCGGGCGTCCGCGAAACCCCGATCCAGACGGTCGTCGGCGACATCGCCATCACGGTCTCGATCGGCGGCATCGTCTTCCCGATCTCCGCCCAGACGTCGTTCGACGTGATGTCGCGCGCCGAGATGGCGCTGCGCCAGGCGAAGAAGGAAGGCCGCAACCACTACGTCGTCTACCGCCTGACCGAAATGCAGCGGCAGAACCTGCGCCAGGACATGAGCATCGCCAAGGAGGTGCAGGAAGCCCTCCTTGACGACCGTCTGGTGCTGGCCTACCAGCCGATCGTCGGCTGCCGCGATCAGGCGCCGCATTTCTACGAGTGCCTGCTCCGCATGCGCCGCAAGGACGGTTCGATCCTGCCGGCGGGCGCATTCGTGCCGGTCGTCGAGCAGCTCGGCCTGATGCGCCAGATCGACCGGTGCACGCTCGATCTCGCCATCGCCGAGTTGGAGCGGGACGCCAATGTCCGGCTGACGCTGAACATTTCCGGCATGACGGCGAACGACCACGCCTGGCTGCGGAAACTGGTCGGCCTGCTGCGCGGACGGCCGGAAATCGCTTCGCGCCTGACGGTCGAGATCACCGAAACCGTCGTGCTGCAGGACCTGGACGAATCGGCGCGCTTCGTCGCCGCCGTCCGCGACCTCGGCTGCGGCGTGGCGCTCGACGATTTCGGGGCGGGCTACACGTCCTTCCGGAACCTGCAGGCGCTGGCCGTCGACATGGTCAAGATCGACGGCGCGTTCATCAAAGACCTCGCGGAACGGCCGGACAACCAGCTGTTCATCCGCACGCTCCTCGGCCTCGCCAAGGGCTTCGGCCTCGACACCGTGGCCGAATGCGTCGAGACCCAGGCCGAAGCCGAAATCCTGGCGGCGGAGGAGGTGACCTACCTGCAAGGCTATCTCTACGGCAAGCCGGAACTCGATCGCACGAAGGCGTTCCCGATGATGCGCAGCCCGGAATTCCGGCTGAGCGCGCCGCCCGCCCGGAGCTTCTCCCTCAAGGTCGGTTGACCGGGCGGCGGCGCCGGCGTACGGCGTCGCCATGCTGACCGACTTGGCCGACCCCGCTTTCGATCTCGACCTCGCGATCGCCTACGCGACTCCCGAGAACGTCACCGGCAAGCCGATCTACGCGCGGGCCCGCGCCCTCCTCCATCCAGACGCCGCCGACAAGCTGCAGACGGCGATCCGTCTTGCCGCCCGGCTCGACCTCCGTTTCCGCATCTTCGACGCATTCCGGCCGACCGAGGCGCAATGGGCGCTTTGGCGCTTCGCCGGCGGCGGGCCCTATGTCGCCGATCCGCGGCGGGGCGGACCGCATACCCGCGGCGTCGCCGTCGACCTGACGCTGATCGACGCCTCGGGCGCGGCCCTCGACATGGGCGGACCCTTCGACGAACTCACGCCGAACGCCTGGCACGACGCCGACGTCGCCCCGGCCGCGCAGCGCAACCGTCACCTGCTGCTGGGCCTGATGACCGCGGCCGGCTGGGACTGCTACCTGAAGGAATGGTGGCACTACCAGCTGTTCGAGCCGCGCCGCTATCCGAGCCTGACCGACGCCGAGGCCGGCGCCGGCATGATGTAACTACTCGAATGTGATCTGATGGGCGAAACTTTGGCCGTCGGAGATCGTGATCTGCTTGAAGCCGAGCAGCACCGCCAGATCGAAGAACGTGTAGGACGCGTCCGTATCGAGATCCGCGAAGATCGGCGTCGTGCGGGCCTGGGCCGTCATCGCGGCCAGAATGCCGCGCGCGCGGTAGATCGTATCCATGTAGCCGTCCGCCAGCGCCAGGATGATCAACTTTTCCGCCTCGTCGCCCTTGGCGAAGATGACGTGCTGCATCGGGTACGGCGCCTGCATCTGCGCCTGGGTGATCCCGGTGACGAAGCCGAGCCGGCGTTCCCGGTTCGATTCCGGGAGCGGCTGGGCGCGGGCATAATAAGTTTCCTCGCTTTGCGGCTGCGGGTAGTAGTAGCCGGCATGGCGGTCGTCCGCGCGGGCGGCGAGCGGCGTCGCGAACCCCGCGACGGCCAGGAAGACGGCCGCGGCTCGCATCAGCATGGTCATGTGTTTCGCTCCTTCGCCAGTTCTTCGCGGAGTATCCGTTTCAACACCTTGCCGGACGGATTGCGCGGCAGCTGATCGCGCAAGACGAGCCGGTTCGGCGTCTTGAAGCCAGCCAGCGACTTCCGGCAGTGCGCTTCGACCGCCGCGACGGTCAGCGTGGCGCCGAGGCGGAGGGTCACGACCGCGACCGGCGCTTCGCCCCATCTCGCGTCGGGCACGCCGACGACGGCCGCTTCCAGAATCTCCGGCATTTCGTAAAGCACCCGCTCGACCTCGCTCGACGCGATGTTTTCGCCGCCGGACACGATCAGGTCCTTCTTGCGGTCGGTCAGGTAGAGGAAGCCCTCGTCGTCCAGAAGCCCGACGTCGCCGGTGCGCAGCCAGCCGCCCGGCAAGAAGGTTTGCTTGGTCTTGGCGGCGTCGTTCCAATAGCCGGGCGTGATCTTGCGGCCGCGCAGGCAGATTTCGCCCTCGACGCCCGGCGCGAGCGCGCGCCCGTCGTCGTCCCGGATCTCGATCTCAAGGTGCGGCACGGCGCGGCCGGTCGAGCCGATCTTCTCGATTTCCCGGCCCGGCTCCATGTAGGTGTCGCCGCCACCGCTTACGGTCAGGCCGTAGGCGTCGATATAGCGGGCGGCCGGAAAGGCTTCCGCGAAGCTCCGAATCCGCGTCTCCGGCGTGCGCTCGCCGCCGCCGACGACCCAGCGAAGGCTCTCGCCCGCCGCCCAGCGGGCGGGCGGCAGCGCCAGAATCGCGTTCGTCATGGTCGGCGCGAGCCAGGCGCCGTTCAGCCGATGGCGTTCGACCGACGTCAGCACGGCCTCCGGATCGAACTCCCGCTCGATCGCCATCGTTCCGCCAAGCGCCAGGACCGACAGACCCGGCAGTTCCAGCCCGCCGACATGGTAGAGCGGCCCGACCGTCAGTAGCCGCGTGCCCGCGTTCAGGTCGAGCGCCGGCGTCGCGCCGAGATGCTTCCAGTAGAACTGATCGTAGGCGTGCATCACGCCCTTCGGATGGCTCGTCGTGCCGGAGGTGTAGACCAGGCGCATCAGATCGTTCGGCGCCTTGGCGACCGGCTTACGGGGTCCCGGCCCCGATCCGGCAAGCGTCCGGATGTCGGCCTGGCCCGCCGCGTCGAGCAGGACGACCGATTCGACCGCTTCCCGCGCCAGCGGCCCGGCGATGTCGCCGAACTCGGCGTCGGCGATCAGCAGGCGCGCGCCGGCGTCGGTCAGGATGTAGGCGATCTCGCTGCCCGCCAGGCGGTAGTTCAGCGGCAGGAAGACCGCGCCGCGATGGCTGACCGCGAAGACGAGGTCGATGAAGGCCGCGCTGTTCTTCATCAGCACGGCGACGACGTCGCCCGGTCGCACTCCTTTCCGCTCCAGCCACCCGGCGGCGGCGACGGCCCGCGCGAAAAGTTCGGCATAGGAGGTCTCGCGGTCCTGGTAGATCAGGGCCGTCCGGTCCGGCGTCCGCCCCGCGTGATAGGCCAGGAACTCCGTCAGGTTGGCCATGGGGTCAGATCGCGCCCTCGGCCTTGAGGGCCGCAATCTCGTCATCCGAGAGACCGAGCTGACCGCCAAGGACGTCGCGATTGTGCTGTCCCGGCGAGGGCGGCGCGGCGCCCGCGGCGCCCGGCGTTTCGGTCAGCTTGAAGGGCAGGCCCAGCAGGCGCCGGCTGCCGCCGTCTGCGGTTGGGCTTTCGACGACCATGTCGTTGGCGAGCACCTGCTCGTCCGACAGCACGACGTCGAGCGTGTTGATCGGCGCCGTGGCGCAGCCCGCCGCCTCCAGCCTCGCCGTCCACTCGGCGACCGTGCCGCTCGCAAGGCGCGCCTCGATCTCCTGGCGGAGCACGTCCCGATGGGCGCAGCGCTCGGCATTCGTGCGAAAGCGCGGGTCGTCCAGAAGCTCCGGCGCTTCGAGCGCCGCACAGGCCTTGGCCCACATCGCGTCCGTCGGCGCGCCGACGAGCACGTCGCCGTCCTTGGCGCGATAGGCGTCGTATGGCGCGAGGGTGGAATAGCCGGCGCCCTCCCGCTCGTCCAGAACGCCGGCCTCCAGCCAGCCGAGCGC